>JAIRZH010000018.1 GCA_031267335.1 Oscillospiraceae bacterium
CTAGAACAAGAAGTCGAAAAATTAAACGAACAAATCAAAAATCAAACAAAAAATCTAGAACAACAGCAAGAAGGTCAAAAACAATTAGAACAACAAGTCGAAAAATTAGAAAATCAAATTCAAACGCTTGCGAAAGAAAAACAAAATCTGCAGGAAGAAAACGAAAGTACAATCTCAGAGCTTAGTAGTGAAATCAAAACACTTAAAGAAACGAATACAGAACAAGAAAAATCTAGTAAAATCGAAGGACTAGAACAAGAAGTCGAAAAATTAAACGAACAAATCGAAACATTCGATAAAGAAAAACAAAATTTACAGAACAGAATTAAAGAACTTGAAAGTACAATAAATGAAATCCAAGACATTGAAAAACTTAAGGTTATAGTAAAAAATATCAGCATTCCTATAAAACTTAAAGAAAATTTTACGGAATGTTCTGAAAACGATTCTGTCGAAAATTTGGAAAGATTAAAAGAACGAAATCAAATGCTACTAGAAGTTTTGGGTGAAAAAAATGATGAAATTGAAAGTCTAAAAAAACAGAAAGAAAACCTAATAAATATTTCAACGAATACTGATGGAACTAAAAAAAAATTTGAACATACTCCTGATCCAACAAATGATCCAACAAAATATACTCTTGATTCAACGAAAATGTCAGAAGCAAATCCTTTCAAACCATTAAATAATAAAACTAATAAACCTCCTCCTCCTCCTTCTTCTTCTAAACCAAAAGTAACTTCAAATGACCTAAAGCGTATTGTTGGAATACGGACTGATGAAACTAAAAAAACACTTGAACTTTCTTCTTCTAAGCCAAAAGGAGAAATAGGTTTCCCATTATCATCAACGTCAGAAGCGAATCCTTTCAAATCACCAACCGATAAATAAAAAGTAAAAAATTCCAAAACCGCAACAAAAAAATCGGATAAGTCATGAATGCTTACACAAATGAAACAATTCGAAGAGGAACTAAAATGGCAGCCCGAAGAATTAAAGAATCAAAAAGATAAAGTCGACTGATTTATTAAAATAATATTAAATAATTTGGAGTAATTCATCGTGACAAATATTAAGCTCTTTTTAGGCAGCGCGAAAAGCTCGAATAATTTACTTAAATTAGCAAATCGAGCAAAAAGTATTTTAAAGATCCAGAATTTATTAAAATTAATAAATTTTTTTAAAAAAGCTCTTGCTACAAGTTTATCAATAACAAACATTTGTCTAAAACAATTGAAGAGTTATTCACAAAGATAACGCTTTTTGAATCTGAAAATACTAGAAAAGATAAAAAAATTCTTAGGCTAAAAGCTCAAATTAGGGCCTGTTCCCACTATTTGAAATGACAAAATTTCGAGTAATTTTGTTATTCCAAAGCAGGCCTTAGTAAATTAATTTCACTATTGTATTTCCGAAAAACTTTGCAAAACCTGTAGTAATTGTTATTGCTGATTTTTCGAGTTGCCTATCTATAACTTTATCATAATCTATTAAAATTCCGCCGGATTGAATCATTTGAAGTGCAAAGTTTTTATCTAAACCATAAACCACATTACCGCTGATCAAATTAACGCGAATTAATTGTGCGCCTAAGGGAGTTATCAATCTGCCAGTCGATTTAAAATTCATACCTGAAACTGTATCTTTAATCTCCGGAAGAGCAAGAATCGATCGTACTGAAGAAGTAGAAGCAAGCATTATATTTAGCTGATACGGGCTCAAGGCTTCCCAAATTTTTAATAAATTTTCATAAGATAAATTTCCGTCTGAAAGTCCAGAGACATCTATTTTAAATGCATTTTTTTCTAAAACTTCGAGTACGTCTTCGAATTGTTCGTCTGCAATGTCAGAGCCTATCTTGCGCAAAATCACAGTTAAAGTTTCAAGATTTTGGTGTCTTAAAGCTTCGTACGAACATGAAAGCGTTCGGCCATGTTTTATTAATTTTACAAGGTTAGGATCTGTTGTAATATTAACTTCTCGCAAACTTGCGCCTTCCGCGACAGCATTAGTTGTAATACCAGATGGCAAATCTGAAGTCACAGATTGAATTGGCCTATAATCTATGCCATGGATTTTAATTCTTGTAGCTATAATTTCTGGCAAAATATTAGCCCAATTAATACCTTGTGTAATTGCCCTTGAAATATATTCAGGAAAAAGTATGGCAGATTCGGCGTTAATAAAAAATTTTTCTACTATGTCGCTTTCCGGGCCGCTAACTTTAATGTCAAAACGCTTTAATTGCCTTTGATAAGCATCTAAACTTTCGAGTTCTGTACCTTTATAATTTTCGGAAGGATCTAGACTTTCTAAGACTGCAGTAAAATCTTTATTGCCAGTTTTATACATACTTTTTTCAAGATTGATATTTTTGTAGTTCATAATTACCTCTTTAAAATTATAATTTTTCAATTAAAAATTATCGTATTTTGATTTGATAATAATAAATTATTTATATTTTGAATTGTGAGAATCCTGTTATTTTCTTAGATGCTAAAGGGTTTTCTTCGGCAAGCTGCGAACTAAGCTCAGAAGTATCAAAAATTTTCTTTTGTAATATATTTTGCAAATTTTTAAGGTCTTCGACAGAAAAATTTTGTGTTAATTTTTCTAAAATATTTTGATTTATTTCAGGTTCAGTTAATTTAAAAAGTTGTTTAATTTCATTTTTAAGCTCGCAAATATATTCTCTGCCAATTTGGGCTTCTTCTTTTAAATTTTCTATTATTTCTGTGTTTCTTTTGTGATTTTTTTCTTCAAATATTTTTTTAGATTCATTTTGATTAAAATGTTTTATAACCCCTGCTTCGCGTTGCGCGGGAATTGCAACAAACGACCATTCGTAAGCATCGGTTGGATTTTTTAAAACCGCATGGCAAATTTTGTTTTGATATTCTTGACCTTTCTTATGCTCGCAGATTGATATATTTTCGCCGCAAATTGAACATATTGATCTTTCGATAAGGCACCTTATGCTAACTTCTTTTTTGATTCCAGAATCAATCGCAAGAATAAAATCTTCATTATTTTTAGATTTAGGAATATAAGCTTTAGCTACAAGCCTTGAATAAACTTCGCCCATGGAATTTAATTTTTCTGTTATATTTTCTATTGTACATTCATAAATTCTTGCTGCTTGTTTTTCGCTTTTGGCATCATGATCGAAAATTCCGGTTTTGCCAACGAAAAGTTCAGCTAATTTATTTAATGATTCTTTTGTGAATCGATCGTAGTCTCTATCGATTTCATTATCACAAAGAACTACCGAAAAAACATAAATTTCTTCTAGTTTTAATTCACGCTTTGTAAATTTATTTATTTTTGCAAGTTCGATTTCAGTTGTCGTTTCTGATTTAAAAATACATTCTTGTTGCATAAAACTCCTTTTTTAAAATTTAGATTCCAAAATTGCCGACTTCGCATTAAGCAGCCTTGCGTTTGCACTCCTGAGTTCATCTTTAAAGTTGACATAACTCCATTCAATTTCGAAATTAGTTTGTATTTTGTTAAACTTGAGCCAAATAGAACAAATCTTATTAATTACAGGATTCAAAATTCTCCTATAAGCTTCTAAGTCTCCTGTGAGTAAATCTGCTTGTTGAGCCGACATAGTTTCCGTAGTCGACCACGAAAGACCAAGTAAAAACGGTGGGATAGAAAGCTTGCTTACTATTTGCTCAAGAATTTGTCGAACTGGAACTCGACTATCTAAAACCTGATTATCTGCACCAATTACTTTGATATCAATATCACCAACACCAATAAAATCAGCAGAAGATTCAGAACTCATAACTCGGCTCCATTCGGTAGCGATTTGATCGGCGCAAGATTTTACATCTAAACGCTCGGCAGAATCTGGTGCTGGCTTATAAATAACTGAAAAACGTGCATTACCGACATGATCCCAATTATTACCGATTGCTGAAAAAATTTTAAGAAATATATTACTCATAAAAGGCAAACCTTTCATAATCGAATTTCCGTAAATTTGGCCTGGATCTGGGTTTAAAGCCGAAACAAATATAAATTCTGGATTTTTTATCAAAGCTGATTTGCTTTTATTATAAATTAAAATTTTTAGCACGTTTGAATCCGGTTTGAGTTCTATGTTTTTAAGAGAAGCATTATATAAACCGGCGATTTCGTATCTACAATTATTTTTATTGCAAGAAACTCGCGGAATAACCTCGCCTATAGCAGTACCAAAAGTTAATAACTGATTCAAATAACTTGCAATAAAATTTTCGATTCCGATGCCACAAGGCCCTGTTTTTACGTTTTCAAGAAACTTATTAATTTCAATAGTAGTACTTTTGCTTTCACATTTAATTTTAAAATTTCCCACTAACCTGATTATTTTTGAAATCGCAGCATCTATTACAGGGACGGCTTCTTTTAATGCTGAATAAAGAGCTGTTTCATAACTTGTGAGTTTTCTAAAACGACTGTAATTTTCAATTTCTTCAAATTGCCGATTTTGCTTCTTTTTCGGCGCTGTTTGCGCCGCAGATTCAATTTTAGATTTTTTAATAAAATTTCTGAAAAAATTCATATTTCACCTCATTAGGAGACTTAAAAAATTCTCAGTAGAGACTTTTTCCTGAACTTTTCGGAACATTTTGTTTTTTGTTCAAAGCTACTTGGAGTATATTCATATGCGTCAAGTGCCGCTTTTCGCAAAATTCAGCAGTTTAGAAAAAAAGTTTAATTTTAAATTCTCGTAAAGTCTCCTATAAATTAGCAAAAAATCATTAATATTTGCTTTTTTAAGGGCAAATTTATACGCATTTCTTTACAAAAATAATCTAGAGCCTGCCTGATATCTCTAAAGTAACACATATTTAGCTAAAATTTTTAAAATTCTGTATTGCTCGTCAGTTAAATACGT
>JAIRZH010000055.1 GCA_031267335.1 Oscillospiraceae bacterium
CTTTTTTAAGAGCTTGTCTGAATTTTTTAGATTTTTCTAAATTAGATTTTGGCATACGATTCTTACACCTTCCTTTTTATCTTTATTGATTTTATTCTGAATAATTACATAATTATTTAATAATGATACAAATAATTTTGAAGTTTGTCAAACTTAATTTATAAAAATTCACAGAATATTATAAAAAAGGAAGCTTTGGGAAAAATGAAATATTAAGAAAAATTTTATTAATTCTTTTTTTGTAAATTTAATCGTAAATCAGGCTATCAGAAATAAAATAACTAATTAAATGCTCTGTGGTTGTGACATGATAATTTCATATATTTCGTTTTCGAGTTCTTGTATATCTTTATCGCTGCTGTTTTTGGTTAAAATTAATTTTTCGAATAAAGTTGCTCTTCCTTCAAGCTCAAAATCATTTATTTTTTGAACTATTTCTTGTTTTTTAGATTTAATTTCTTCTTCTGTATCTTGTGATAAGTCTAATTTACTTAAAATTACCATAATTTTTTAATTTTATTTTTATATGATGAATAAAAAAGGGGAGAGGAAGCTATATGAAATACTTGCTCGTAGATACGAAAAATAGTAGATTTTGGCCAATTTGATGATTGCAAATTTGAATAATAGCCTATTTTTTTAGATAAATTAAAAATATATTTTTTTGGATTTTTCGTTTATTTTTCTTTTATTTTTGATTATATTTTATTTATGATAATTAAAGCATATTGCAAAATTAATTTGGGACTAAAAATTCTTGGTAAATATCCAAATGGCATGCATGAAATCGAAACGATAACCCAATCTATAAATTTATGTGATTATATACAAATTCGCGTTATCGAAGAAAAAAAAATAGAAGTTTTATGTAATAAAAATATTTGCTCAAATTTTAAAAATATTGGGTTAATAGCTGCGGAAAAATTTTTCGAAAAATTCGGATTTCCGAATTTTGGAATCAGCATAAAAATTAAAAAAAATATACCAATTCAAGCAGGTCTCGGTGGGGGAAGTGCTGATGCTGCAGCTATTCTCGTTGGCCTAAATAAAATTTTTGGGAATATAGCAAATCCAAAAACTTTGATTAATATTGCTATAAAAATCGGCTCTGATGTTCCTATATGCCTTACAGGTGGCACATTGCTGTACAGTAAAAATAGTATATTTAAACTTAATAATTTATCTGGTTGTCGGATTTTAATAAATAAGCCAAAATGGGGTATTTCGACATCTTGCGCATATAAAGATTTCGACAAAAATTTTAATGATAGGGGAGAGCATGAAGTATTGAATTTGAAAAAAAGTATAAAACGTAATATCATTAGTGATGTTTACAGTAATACATTTAACGATTTTGAAAAAAATTTAAACATTGAAAAAAATTATAGGCTTACAGGTAGTGGGTCGGCTCGATATCGAATTTTTAAAAAAAACGAAAATATCGAGGAAGAAATAACACAAAGTTTAAAAATTTACGACAAAGTCTTTAATTCTAAAAATATTAATAATGAAGACATTTGGGATGTTTCTGAAAATTTCGGTGTTTTTGTTTGTAAGCCTAAAAAGTGCGGGGTGGAAGTAATTGACGATTCTTGGAATAGATCCTGGTTATGCTTTGATAGGTTATGCCGTTATTGAAACGGAAAATATAAGAAATTATATATTAAAAACTTGCGGAGTAATACGAACATCTTCAGAATTAAATTTTTTCTTACGGCTTGAAGAAATTTACGAAAGAATGAATATTATATTAAATGAATTTTCGCCTGACATAATTGCTATAGAAAGTATTTATTTTCAAAATAATCAAAAAACCGCAATTGCAGTTGCGCATGCTCGCGGAATTATAATATTGTCTGCACAAAAACTTAAAATTCCAATTTATGAATTCACGCCATTGCAAGTTAAAAAAACATTAACTGGATACGGCAAAGCAACGAAACAGCAAATAATGCTTATGACAAAAAAAATTTTAAATCTCACAAATTTGCCCAAACAAGACGACGCCGCCGATGCGCTTGCGATAGCAATTTGCGGTTCATTACATAAAAATAATTTTAAAATGGCAAAAAAGAGAGTCGATGCCAATTATACAAAATAAATGTTTTGTATAATTAAATAGGGAGGATAAAATTGAAAACACAACAAATAGTTATAAATTCACTTTTGGCGTCATTTTCGGTTTTCCTAGCAATTTTATGCCGCGCTTTTACAGTTTCTGGAATTCCATTTTTAAAATTCGATATCGCTGATGTTCCTGTGTTTGCAGCGACTTTGGTTTTCGGTTTTCCATCAGGATTCGCAATTTTATTTACTGCTTCATTTGTAAGAGCATTATTTTTCAGTACTGCTGGATGGACCGGTTTTATAATGCGAATAACATCAGTTGTAGTGATATTATTTTTAGAAATTTACAGAAAAAAAAGAAAATTTCTAATATTAATTTTAATTGCTACAATAATTACATATTTGATAATTAAAATACCAATAAGTTATGTCTTTTGGACATATTTTCACGGTGTCTCCCCCGTCGTTTTGAAATCAGCAATATTACCGATAATTATTCCTTTTAATTTAATTAAAACATTAATTAACATTTTATTAGCTTTAGTTTTTGAAAAATTTTTAAAGTCTAAAGTTTAAAAAACCTGTCTCCGTTAAGCCTCAAACACATTTTTTTTGACAATTTTTGGCATTTTTTAGTTTATCGATGAAGACGGATATGTGTCGTGAGATTTGTTTAACTAAACCAAAAATAACATAATTTTCTGGTAATTTTCAAGCATTTAGCATATTTTTTAAACTTCGCATGAATCTTTAAATGTTTTTATTATTTTTTCTGCCTCAGCTAATTTTTCCGAATATTTAGATTCACACATAATTCTCACAAGTGGCTCTGTACCAGATTTACGAACAAAAACCCTTCCCAAGTCGCTAAGAATAGTTTCTATTTTCGAAATCATGTCTTTAAAATTTGGATTTTCCAATATTTTTTGGTAAGGTTCGAATTTGATATTATACGTTATCTGCGGATATTTTACAAAAATTTTTTTGATTTCCGAAGCTTTTATATTTCGCTTTGTAATTACATTAATCAACATCGCAGCAGTTAAAAGACCATCACCAGTTGTGGAATTATTAAGAAAAATAATATGCCCAGATTGTTCCCCACCTAAACTGAAATTGTTTTTGTTCATTTCGTCTAAAATATAACGGTCGCCAACATTAGTGCGAACAAAATTTATCCCTAATTTTTTTAAAAAATCCGTAAGACCCATATTAGTCATATCAGTACCTACAACTGTTTTTTTAGATAAATTATCGTTTTCAAACATATCTAAAGCACAAATTGCGAGTATTTCGTCTCCGTCGATTGTTTCTCCGTTTTCATCAACAGCAATGCACCTGTCTGCATCGCCATCAAAAGCTATTCCTATATCAATTTTTTTTCTTATAACGAGTTTTTTTATATTTTTTAAATCAGTCGAACCGCAATTTTGGTTGATATTAATTCCATTTGGCGAACAAGAAATAAATTCAGAATTTAATTTTTTACCAAAAATTTTATCCGCACAACAATATGACGAACCATTGGCGCAATCAAAAGCTATTTTTATTTTTTTATTGCATGTTACAACATTTGATATATATTCAATATAATGTTCAAAAAGATTGTTTTTAAAGTGAATTCTACCGACATTATCAAAACTGGGAAATTTACAATTTTTAAAATCTTCCAATATTAAATTTTCTATTTTTTTTTCGGTTTCATCATTGAGTTTAAACCCATTTCTATCGAAAAATTTAATACCGTTAAATTCAAATGAATTATGCGATGCAGAAATCATTGCTCCTGCGCTACATGCGGTATATTTAGTGAGAAAAGCTACCGCTGGCGTCGGAACTGCTGTTTCTAGCAAAATTGATTCTACGCCTGCAGAACAAATTCCAGCAGCAATAGCGCTAACCAAACTCGAAGACGAAATACGAGTATCGCAACCTATTAAAATTTTTTCGCCAGGTCGGCTTAACACAAACGCCGCCGCTTGACCGATTTTCAAAGCAAAATCTATTGTAAGTTCAGAACCAAAAACACCGCGTACACCATCAGTACCAAAAAATTTACCCAAAATATTCCTTCCGTTAAAAATTTAATTTCTATCTTTTTGGATATAACATATTGTTTTTTTTATGCCAATAAAAAATATGCATTGGCAAATATTAGGGTCTGTTCCTACTACTGTTTAACGACCATATTTCGGTACTTTTTGATTTGTACTACGTTAAATTTTTTTACAATACGTTAGTATTGTGAAAAAATTTTCTTTATTCAAACCAAAAATTACTCGAAATTT
>JAIRZH010000076.1 GCA_031267335.1 Oscillospiraceae bacterium
ATTTATATCTATTAACATTTTTACCGCCTTTACTATCAATATTTTTATTTTAATTTAGTTTTTTTCTTTCATTTTAATTTTTAGTTTAACTTTTTTTTTATTGATAGACAAGTCTAATGTTTTCGAGAAATTTCTATTTTCCTTCTAAACGCAGTAGAACATTTAATAAATAAATTTGAAGTTTCAAATAACTTAACATCTTTTTTAAATTCAGTTAACAAAAACATGCTAAAAAATTGTCAAGAAGAAATTATAGAAAAAATCGAATCAGCCGACAAATTTAGAAAACAAATCGAATCAGCCACCAAAAATATCGAAAAAATTAAACGTATAACTGAATCAAATTCAGAATTTTTACCGAATTTAAAGAAATATCTAGAAGATATAGAATCAGTGGTTTTATTGAAAAATTTTGATATTAATCGAATAGATATTCTAAAAGATAATATTTTAAAAATTTTATTAATTTTAAAAGAAATTTTTAATCGTTTTAAAGAAGAAATAAATTATAGAAAATATTATTATGGCTTAGAACTATTATTAGAAAAATTTTCGAATTATTCTTATTATCGAGCCAATAACATTATTTTTATTCTAGAAGTTATAATTAAAAGTTTGATATCCAAATTTGAAAAAACAGAAAATTTAGAAAATTTTTTTAGTTTACTTAATTGTATCGATTTTAATTTATTTTATTCAATCTTTTATAAGGTAAACGCAAAGCTTAACGAAGCCGAAGAAGAAGCCTTGATCAAAGATTTTGATGAAATAATTGAAAAATCCAGAAAAGCCGAAGAAAACAAAACCGAAGAAGCTAAAAAAGCTGAAAAAGAAGAAAGAATTAAAAAAATCGAAGAAACTAATAAATGTACTGAAGAAGCTAATGAAGTAATTGATGCAGAAATCGAAAAAATCAATAAAGAAATCGAAGAAGCCAAGAAAAGAATCAAAGAATCCAATAAAAAAGTTGATGAAACGATTAAAGAAAACGGAGAAGAAAAAACGTCAGAAGAAATCGAAAAATTTAAGACAACATCCAAAGAATTAAAAAAAATTAGACAAGCCTTAGACATAATTAAAGAAATTTTTTCTAAGCGTGATGAAATAATTTTAAATTTTAATTACTTTAAAGAACGAATTTTTGATTTTATAAAAAATAGAGAAAATTTTAATTTTAATAAAATTGAAATTAAAAAAATCTTATTAAATTATTATTATGTTTTAATATATATATCAGAAAATTTTTATATTTTAGAAGCTGTTAATAATGAATTCTTAGAAGAATCAAATCATGAGGAACCATTCAGACGATTTTATATAATTTGCGAACAAATGTTTAAAGCGATAGCTGATAATATGTATTATTTTTATTTGTCATGTGATGCATGTCTTCACCTTCCTGGAGGAATTAATTTTATTGTTAATTACAAGTATAACGATGAATCTTTTCAGGAAATTTTTACTCTTCTTCTAGACGCAATAATAGATTTAATAAATACGGTTGAAGATTCAAAAAACTTAACATCTTTTTTTAATTCAGTTGACAAAGAATTTCTAAAAAAAAGGTTACTGCTTGCCCTTGCTAAAATAAATAATACAATGCCAAGCCACGAGTAACTACAATAAACAAATCGTTTAAACAATTTGAAGAGCTAACGATTAAATTCGATAATCTTACAATCAAAAATAAATACTAGGGACTGTTTCCACTATTGTTTAACGACCATATTTCGGTAATTTTTGATTTGTACTACGCTAAGAGCCTATCTAATATCTCTTTAGCAACACATATATTTAACTAAAATTTTTAAAATTCTGTATTGCTCGTCAGTTAAATACGTTAGTATTTGCTTTCCTCACGCTTTGGAATTTAAAAATTTTATCGTTAAATCTGTATTGCTTAAAAATATTAGACAGGCTCTAAATTTTTTCACAATACGTCAGTATTGTGAAAAAATTTTCCTTGCCCAAACCAAAAATTACTCGAAATTTTGTCATTTCAAATAGTGGGAACAGGCCCTAGTCTAAAACAATTGAATTTATAGAATATAGGCTCTAAATATTTTTATGAATCTTTTACTACAAAATCTTTGCCAAGCCATTTTTCTATAAGCTTGTTAATTGTTCCATCTGTTTGGAATTGATTAATGCATTTGTTGAATTCAGATACTAAACTTGAACCTTTTGGAAATGCAATATTCATTGTAGAAGGTTTAATATTTCCTAATTCTTTATTAGAAAAAACAGTAACTTTATACCCAGGATGTTTTTCAAGCGATGCAGGCACAGTCGAATCATCTGTCATAAAGGCATCGACTTTTTTGTTAAATAATTCTAAAGAAACCAAAGTTTCATCGTTCAGAGAAGTAACTTCTGCGCCGAATTTATATGCATATTCTTCTTGAACAGTTCCAAACATTACTGAAATTTTTTTATCTTTAATTTCCGAAATAGTTTTGATTGGGTTTTTTTCAGGATAAACAATAGCAATTTTTGAATAATAGTAAGGATCTGAAAAATCAACACTTTTAGCTCTTTCTTCTGTGTAATTCATTGCGGCAATCACTAGATCAGCTCGTTTAGAATTGAGCGACCCAATTAAGCCGTTAAAATCCATGTCAATTATTTCATATTTAAAACCAAGAACTTCTGATATTTGTTTTAATAAATCAATATCAAATCCAATGTAGTTTTTTTCTCCATTTTCATCTAGTTCAATGTTTTCGAAAGGTCTATATCCTGCATTTGTGGCAACTTTAAAAGTTTTTCCTGAATAAATTTTTCCATTATTAATTATTGTTTTATCTTTTTTTATGTTATTTTTATATATTGAAAATAAAATAGTTAACAACACGCACATCGCTAAACTAATGTATATTAAACTGATTTTTTTCATCTTAATTTTCTCCTAATATTTTTATAAACATGGTAAAATTTATAAAACTTTTTCTAAAAATTCCTTTGCCCTTATTGTTTTTTGGTTTTCAAAAAAATCTTTTGAAGAACTGTCTTCAGTTATTACTCCTTGATCAATAAAACAAATTCGGTCCGCGACTTCTTTAGCAAAACCCATTTCGTGTGTCACGATAATCATGGTAATATTGGTAGTAGCAAGTTCGCGAATAACCTCTAAAACTTCTTTTACCATTTCAGGGTCAAGTGCACTAGTTGGTTCATCAAAAAGTAATACTTCGGGTTCCATTGCAAGCGCTCTGGCTATGGCGATTCGTTGTTTTTGCCCACCTGATAACGATGATGGATATGATTTTTCTTTATCCGATAATCCAACACGTTTTAATAAATCACGAGATTTTTGTTCGATTTCATTTCGACTATTTTTTTTTGTTCTTAAAGGAGCATAAATCATATTTTCGATAACATTTTTTTGCGGAAAAAGATTAAAATTTTGAAAAACCATACCAACATTTTTACGAATTTTTTGAATATCGGCATTTTTATCCATTATGTTTTCGCCATTAATAATAATTTGGCCATTATCGGGTATTTCTAAAAGATTAATGCATCGAAGTAAAGTTGATTTCCCTGAGCCAGAAGAACCAATAACTACAATAACCTCACCTTTTTGAATTTTTAAATCAATTCCCTTAAGGACTTCGCTGCGTCCGAAAGATTTTTTTATTTTTTTAATTTCTATCACTTTTTTTTAATCTCCTTTCTAATAAGCTTGCTATAAAAGTGAAAAACATTACTAATACATAATATAAAATTGCAACAATCAAAAAAGGCTCAAATGCTAAGTATGTTGAATTCATTGCTATTTGTGCCGCTCTCATCATATCTATCATACCAATTGTTGAAACAAGTGAAGATTCTTTGAGAAGAGCGATTGTTTCATTGACAAGCGCAGGGAGAACATTTTTAATAGCTTGCGGAAACACAATGTCTAACATTGCATTTTCCCTAGATACACCTAAAGCAATTGCTGCTTCGGTTTGCCCTCTATCGATTGATTCGATTCCGCCGCGTAATATTTCCGAAATATAAGCAGCTGAATTAAAAGAAAAAGCAATAACAGCTGCATTATATGATGAAATATCGCAATTAAATATCTGAGGGGTCGCGAAATAAATCAAAAACACTTGCACAAGTAGTGGCGTTCCTCGAAAGACAGAAGTATAAAAACGAGCTAATAATTTTAAAATTTTAAATTTTGAAACTTTAATAATAGCTATTAAAATTCCAAATATAGACCCAAAAATAAACGATAATCCAGTTATTTTAAAAGTATTTATAATTCCATTAATAAATATTTTGTAGAAAGGGAAAATTCTTTCGAATTCTAATTTCAAACCTAACGATTGGCAATTATTTAATGAACAATCAATAATTAACATTAATACTAATGAAATTGCCATTTTTATAGTTAGAGATTTTTTTTCGTCTTTTTTCATCGGTGTTGCTCCGTACTTTAAAATTTAGTTATATATATATATATATATACTTTCAAATTCAAACTCCGAATTTGTAAGAATCTGAAAATTATCATTAATCTGACCTCATATAATTGTTAAACGGTAGTGGAACAGGCTTTAATATAAATTCTTCGCCCACGTAACACGTGGGCGAAGAACATAAAACTATAAATTATAACATAATCGACCTTCTTGCTATGCTTTGGATTTTTAAAAATTTTAATAAATTCTATACCCTTAGAAATATTAAATATGATATTATGCAGCAGTCCCAGCAGATACAATTGATCCATTAGATCCATTAGATTCTTTTTTCGCTATATGAAGCTTCATGATTTCTTCAAAAGTTTCTCGATTCATCTCTTTATGCTCCATTAAATAATCTGCAATAGTTTTTATGACTTTTGCGTTTTCTTGAACTACTTTTTGTGCTAAAGAGAAACATCTTTGAGTTATTTCTTTAAGTTTGTATACATTTTCTTTTTTTGTGTAAAACAATGCCAATTTTCCGTTTGATGACATCCCCAATTTCTTTATCAATTCTGCAATTTTTTCGCCACGAGAAAAATCACTAGATACTCCCGTCCCGTAAGAACCACAATGATATTCCTCTGCAGCTGCTCCGCCGTAAAACATTGCTATCTCATTTTCTAACATTTCTTGGTTTAAATTTCGGTTTTCTTGTTCAGCTGTTTGACCAAAGAAGCAAACGCCAAGAAACGGGCCTCTTGGGATAATCGATATTGAACTTAAATAACTATTTTCATCTAAAAAATAGTTCGTAACAGCATGCCCTGCTTCATGTATGGCAGTTAAATACAAATCTTCTTTTGAGGTTTGAATAAGTTTCTTTTTCCCATAGCTTACTTCCATAAAAGCTTCCAACAAATGCTCAGAAGTCATCGTTATTTTCTTGCTATTTTCCTGAGCATCATTTATGGCGAAAATCTTTGAAAGTTCAATGATTGCTTTCATTTTTGCTCCAGAAAAATTGGAAGTTAAACTTACAATATTTTCCAAATAATTTGCTGGAACTTGAATTAAATTTTCTAATTTCCTTAACTCTCTACTAAGCATCTCAAACCTTTCCTGCCATTTTAAAAATGGGACTTTAATGCTCACGCCAATTCTACCATCCCTCATAATTGCTGGATCTATCGACCCCTTATCATTGGTTGTTCCCACAATAATCATATTTTTTTGTACATAATCTAATTGACTTACCATTTCGTTTACCGCGGAATCAGCTAGTTTGCCAGTTACTCCACCACGTATACGAGCACAGTTATCTATTTCATTAAGAACTAAAATTACAATGTAACCTCTCGAAGCAAAATCTCGACAATGTTCGAACAAAGCTCTAATTTGGTTCGCAGCATCAACTACATACACACCACCAATCCTGCTACAGTCAACATATACATACATAGGTTTTTTGTTTGAAAATTTTTCTTTATCTTTATCAAAAATTTTTATTAAATGGTTATATGCAGCATTAACTATAGACGTTTTTCCTGTTCCTGGAGGGCCGTATAAAAGTATATTTTGTGGCGATTCACATTGCAAAATTCGGTATTTCTCTGGATTTACAAGCATATCCATCGATCTTTCTAAAACTTCTTTGGCCTCAGAAGCACCGTAAATATCTTCAAAATATATCGAGCGAGCTGGTGCACTTAAGACTTTCAATGAAGCTTTCGAATCTGATTGAGTAAACGCCGACTGAAGTGTTTGCTGAAAATTTTTCGCCGATTCTTCGCTTTTTTTCGATATTCTCGCTGCTAAATCCGCTGCCATTTTTATTTCAAATGACACTTGATCAATTTCTTTTACTACCTGCCTGAAATTCCTTGTGCCGAAATATATCCCTGCTATATTACTAGCAACTAAACACAACGATAAAAACGATTGTAACATTCTCATTTCCCTTTTGTTCTAAAAATTTCCCGATTTTAAAGGTGGGCTCCTCGAAATGAAGAATACAATAAAAAAATATTATTGTCAAAAATTTATTTTTGAACTTGCATTCAATAAAACTAAAGTAGAAATTTTAAAAATTTTATCATAAGAGCTTGTCTAATATTTCTAAGCAATACAGAATTTTAAAAAATTTCAGTTAAATGTGCGCTGCTTTGGGAGATATTAGACAAGCTCTAAGATCTATCTTCTTTTTAAAAGATGAAAATTTTGCAAGAATTTTATTTTATAAAGATTTAAAAAGTTCTAAATTTTAAACATATGCATAGATTTATCTTAGAACTTGTTCTCATTAAACCAAAATATAATTTTAGGTAATTTTTGAGCAGTTTTTAAGAACCTGTCTTCAATAAGCTAAAGATGCGAATTTTTGACAATTTTTGAACATTTTTAGCGCATTTGACTCTGCTTGGCTGTCGCCAATCTAAGAAAAATAAGCGAAAAATGTCAAAAATTGTCAAAAAGTTGTGCTTGAGGTTTATTAGAGACAGATTTTAATGCTTTCAGCATCGATTGGCTGGTGCTAATTAAAGAAAATAAACAAAAAGATTCCGAAAAATTACCAAAATTTATGTTCGTAGGTTTAGTAAGAACAAGTTTTTAAAAGGCAGGGACAAGATTATGAATAAAAAAATTCAAGATTTTTCTAATGCTATTAGTAATATAAATCCAAGAATCAGAGAATTTTTGAATTTTATTCCTGATGAAATTAAATTTAACGCTCAAGAAATTTGCCTTAAAATTGGGCGTGTACCTATAGTTTTTACTCCGATGAATTCCTATATCGTTGATAAAAGCAAAAATTTAATTAAAAACTCTAGTGATCTTGTAATAACTTCTAATGATTTGCGAGAGACATTTAAAATTTTATGTAATTTTTCTATTTATTCATTTCAAAATCAAATAAAAAACGGTTTTATAACTGTAAGAGGCGGATGCCGAGCTGGAATTTGTGGTACTGCGGTAATTTATCAACACGAAATTACAAATATTACTGAGATATCTTCTATAAATCTAAGAATTACCAGGGAAATAATTGGCTGTTCGAACCAAATTTTTGAAAGATTTGGTTATGATTTAGGCGGAACACTTATCGCTGGTCCTCCAGCAAGTGGCAAAACTACGGTTCTTAGGGATATAGCTCGAAGAATTTCGATTTCAGCAGTTAATAATAAACTTATAAAAACTGTAATTGTCGATGAACGCCGTGAAATTGCTGCGACTTATTCAGGAATACCGCAAAAAGATATCGGATTTGCAGATGTTTTAAATGATTTCCCAAAAGGAATAGGAATTTTGCAGGCTACTAGAACACTTGCTCCGGAAATTGTAATTTGCGATGAAATCGGCAGTTGTTCTGACGCCATTGCGATTCGTGAAAGTCTTAATTCCGGGGTTGAAATAATAGCTAGCGTCCACGCAAAATCTCCAGAAGAAATCGCCGCATCTGACCGCATCCGCGATATTCTTAATTCTGGCGAAATAAAACGGATAATTTTATTAAATTCTTGTATAGATCCAGGCACTGTTAGAAGTATATATAGAATAGAACATAAAGACTCAAATTGTATTTCTATCAAAAGGGATTATTAAAAATGCTTAAATTTATTGGTATTCTTATACTTACATTTTCAGGGCTTGCTATAGGCAATTGTTTTGCTGAAAAATTAAGAAAAAAACTTGTTCTACTCGAATCTTTTAAAGATTTTATTGCTTATACAAAAAGTGAAATTAAATATTCACTTTCTTCGC
>JAIRZH010000097.1 GCA_031267335.1 Oscillospiraceae bacterium
CCGCGGCGCCTTGGCGAAGTGCAACGAGCCACCGTAAGCCGCTGTTTCTTTGGGAGTACCCGTTTCTTTTCTAAAGAAATGGGTACAAAGAGTAAGGCTTTGAAAAGAACTTAAGCTTATCTAAATGTGGCAAACGTAAAATTAGTTACTTTTTAGGAGTACCCGTTTCTAGAAATGGGTACAAAAAGTAAGGCATTAAACAAGCACTTAAGCTTACCTAAATGTGGCAAACGTAAAAAATATACTCAATTCTACAATCAATTTTATGCACATAAATAAACTAAAGACTAAAAATAAAAGAAAATAATTTATTTATTTAGAATAATTAAAAAATATAATGCATAGGAATTTATCACCAGTAATTTTTATAAGGGAGATAAAAAATGGATTACGACGTTAACAAGCAAGCAATAACAGTTGCGGATACTATCTACAAAGGTACTCACGAAGTACCTATTGATTCCGATTTTGTACTTCCAGACTATTGCCCAGATATTGGGAGAATTCTTAGATGCCATGTTTATCCAAGTGTTGTTTCGCGCGAAATATCTGGCGATAGACTCACAGCTGAAGGCATAGCAAAAATCTTACTCATTTATTCAGATCTTGAAAAAAATACAGTAAGAAGTTATAATGCGGAGATTCAATTTTCACAGTCTTTTGATTTAAAAATCGCTCCTGAGCAAGCCGTATCGGTTTTTGAAATTAAATCTGAGTATACAAATTGTCGTGCTATATCACCAAGAAGAATTGATATACATGGTGCTTTTACTTTAGGGGCTAAAATTTATGGTAAAAAAATCGCTGAAGTTACCACTGATGTTTTAGCTGATGATATTCAGCAGCAAAAAAAAACAACAGACGCCAGTGAGCTTGTCACTCTTGCCCAACAACAATTTACCGTAAACGAAGTTTTTGATTTAGGTTCCGAAAAACCTATTGTTGAATCTATAGTTCGGACGCAAGCCAATTTTAATGGTCTTGAAGTTTCAAGCGCTTCGGGTAGAGTGAATATAAAAGGTTTTATTACGTTTAAGGTTTTGTATATTAGTGATCTTGAAACAGGCGAATTGGAAAGTGTTGATTACGATATACCTATTAGCCAAACAATTGATACTTCCGGGGTTACTGAATTAAGCGAATGTGCTGTGATCCCAGAAATAATTTCCGAAAACGAAAAGATAGATTCTGGTTCAGAAAATGAATCAAATTTAATTAATACTGAAATTAAAATAATGTTCACACTTTTGATATTTGAAGATAAAGAAATAGAATCGGTTTCTGATGTTTATTCTACAAATTTTGAAATTGATCCTATAAAAACCACAGTTGCACTTTCGAAATTTTCCGGAACAAGCGCCGACGTATTTACGCACAAATATGTAATTGATATAGATAATAAAATTTCAAAAATTTTAGATGTCTGGAGCGATGATGTACGTGTTTCGTATAACCAAAATGATGGATCAGGAATTTCAGCAAAAATCGAAATAAGTATTCTTGCACTGGATTCAGATTTTTCCCCTATTTATCTTGAACGCGAAATTGAATTTAAAAAAGAAACTCCGGTAAATCTTGGCAAATTATTAAGCTCAACAAATGAAAATAGTGATTTTTCAAATAAAATATTTCTTAAACCTGAGATTTCTCTAATTAATTCTAGGCTCACGTCTGAAAATCAAATAAATATCAGTTTTGAAATAAACATTATTTCGAATGTTTTTAATGATATTAAAATTTCAAATGTATCGGAAATTACAGCAGATGAATCTCGGATAAGGTCAAAAGACGATTCTGCACTTACCGTGTATTATGCTTCTAAAGGCGAAAAAATTTGGGATATCGCTAGACGTTATGGAACAACCATCGATAAAATAAAAGATGAAAACGAAATAGATTACAATACGTTATCAGAAAATAAAATTTTGCTTATACCTGCAAATTAAAACTTAATTTTTAAAATTAATTTAAATATTTTTTAAAAGGATTCCGGAGGATAAATTATGGAAGAAAATAATATATATGCTGACATTGCAAATCGTACGTCTCGTGAAGTTTATTGTGGTGTCGTTGGGCCTGTGCGCACTGGAAAATCTACTTTTATTAAAAAATTCATGGATGCTCTTGTTATACCGAACATTAAAGACAAGCAACAACGTGAAAGAACTATCGATGAATTGCCACAATCAGCTGGCGGAAAAACTATTATGACAACCGAACCAAAATTCGTTCCCGAAGACGCAGTTGAAATAAACATCGATGGTAAAGCTTCATTTAAAGCACGTGTTATTGATTGCGTAGGGTATATCGTGCCAAGCGCGTTAGGATATATCGAAAACGAAACCCCAAGAATGGTTATGACTCCTTGGTTCAAAGAAGAAATACCATTCACTAAAGCAGCTGAAATAGGAACCAAAAAAGTAATAAATGAGCATTCTACAATAGGTTTGGTTATTACAACTGATGGTTCTATAAGCGATATAGATCGTTCTGAATACGAAGATGCAGAACAGCGTGTAATACGTGAATTGCAAGAAATAAACAAGCCATTTTTAACACTTTTAAATAGCATAGATCCTAACTCAAAAGAAACTCAAGATTTATCTAAAAGGCTTGAAGAAAAATATTCAGTTCCAGTAATGCCTGTGAATTGCATGGAATTAACCGAAAAAGAAATTAAAGAAATTCTCGCAAAAATTTTATATGAATTTTCTATCACTGAAGTAAAAATTAATATGCCAAAATGGGTTTCGACCCTTGAAAAAGACCATTGGCTTAAATCAGAAATTTACAACAGTATTAAAAATTCATCGCAAAAAGCGAGCAAGATACGTGAAGCTCAAACTATAGCGCAAAATTTATGTGCTTCTAATTATGTAATAAATTCAGAAATTAGTTCAATTGATTTAGGCACCGGCTCAGCTCGTGTGAACGCTTCGTTAGATTCTTCGCTTTTTTATCGTGTTCTGCAGGAAAAAACAGGCATTGATATAAAAAATGAATGCGAACTCATGCAGCAACTTCTTACATTAACTAAACTTAAAGATAAATATGAGCGAATCGGGGTTGCTTACGATGATGTTTCTGATACCGGATACGGTATTGTTGTTCCAAAAATTGAAGAATTAATATTAGAAGAACCTGAAATTGTTAAGCAAGGCGGAAAATATGGCGTTAGGCTCCGTGCTTCTGCTCCGGTTATCCATATGCTTTGCACTAAAGTCACGGCTGAAGTAACACCAATAGTAGGTTCCGAACAACAATCTGAAGATTTAATCATGTATTTATTAAAAGACTTTGAAGAAAACCCAACAAAAATTTGGGAATCCAATATATTTGGAAAATCATTACATGAATTAGTAAACGAAGGGTTACAAAATAAGCTCTATCGTATGCCAGCTGATGCACGAGAAAAATTAAAACAAACAATTGAAAGAATTATAAACGAAGGATGCAACGGGCTAATTTGCATTATTTTATAAATTTTTAAAACCTGTTTCTAAGAGCCTGTTTAATATTTTTAAGTAGCGTAGATTTTATGATAAAATTTTTAAAATTCAAAGCGCGAGAAAGGCGAATACTGACGTATTTAAAGCAATGCAGAATTTTAAAATTTTAACTGAATATGCGCTGTTTCAGAGATATTAAATAGGCTCTAATAAGCCCCAAACACAACTTTTTGACAATTTTAAATATTTTTAGTACATTTCTCCAATAAGCGCAAAACATAACTTTTTGATAATTTTTTAGCATTTT
>JAIRZH010000100.1 GCA_031267335.1 Oscillospiraceae bacterium
GCTCTTTGTTTTCTTTATCTTTACAGTCTAGCTCGTTGCTATTATCGTCTTTACTGTCTAGCTCTTTGTTTTCTTTATCTTTACCGTCTAGCTCATTGTTTTCTTTATCTTTACCGTCTAGCTCATTGTTTTCTTTATCTTTACCGTCTAGCTCGTTGCTTATATTATCTTCGCTGTCTAACTCGTTGTTTTTGTCAAACAATTCATTAACCAATTCTTCAATCGGCGTACTATCATAACTGTTATAATCGTATGCCCCGATTTGTGGTGCAAGATTTTGTACCATCGGCATCGCAGAAAACACTGCTAAACTTGCTGCAAGAACTTTTGAAAAAACTTGTCCTATTTTTTTTTCAGTCTTAAAAGAACTTCGATCAATCTCTTTTTCAGCTTTTGCTATGGTTTCTTCTACGAACTCATCAAATTCTTCTCTAGTATATCCACCGCTTTTGCTTAAACAATATTCATAAAGCTCTTCTTGATCTTCGCACGCTAAAAAATCCGGTAAACATTGCTCATCAGAAAGTATCTCGTAGATCGCTTTCTCAACATTTGATTTACTCAATATTATCAACTCCTGAAAAATAATTAAAATTTGGAAACTATTAAAACCTGAAACCCAATTCTTTTATATCAATGTAGTTTTAAAACCCTAATATTCAAATCAATAAATATATAAATTCCGAAAACATTATCATGTTCGCGCTGATGTTTTTCGTTCAACACCTAATTAAAATGATATAAAAATTAAAAAAACTGTCAATAATATTTTTAAATTTTGTTTTTTTAAATTAAATTTTAAATTTAATTTTATGAAAATTAACCAATCATTCGATGTTTTGTTCAGAACCCACAGAGTACATAAAAAATTCACATTTTTAAAATCTAATTAAATTAATTGATATTCCCAAAGATCGTATCTTTAACTCGTTGAAGGTAAAGGCTTTAATTTTGAAAATTAGGACCTGTTCCCACTATTTGAAATGACAAAATTTCAAGTAATTTTTGGTTTGGATAAGGAAAACTTTTTCACAATACTAACGTATTGTGAAAAAGTTTAACGTAGTATAAATCAAAAAGTACCGAAATATGGTTGTTAAACAGTAGTGGGAACAGGCTCTAATTCCCGAGACGATCTGATTGATTCCACTGAAACAACATTTCACTCAAAAAAGAAGAATTTTCTTTCGCTATATATAGATTTATTAATAATTTATATAAATATCTCAAAGGTGTTATTGTATATTTAAGATTTGAAAACATAGTTTTAAGATTATTTTCTTCCGTCGGTATTTTCTGGTCTAGTAAAGAATTTGAAAGTTCTGAAGGTGAAAAAAAATTATTTTTTAAAATTTCATATTCGCCATTTTTAACTTCAAACGCAGCTATTGAAAACGGAAGACCTACTTCATAATTGTCTAATTCAGGATCTTGTAATTCAAAAACGTTTAATTTAAGTTTGTCTACAGAAATGTTCAATGTAGGACCGCCTAATAATCTAATATTAACAAATTGAGTATTGCGATTTATTGCAGCAGCATTGACTAATTCATAAAAACCGAAAGCAGATGCTCTAAAAAATATTTCTAATGTTTCTAAAAGTATAGAAAAATAAGAAATTGGTTCCTTTAAATCGCCTAAACGTTTTGCTGCCGTTTTGTGCGTATCATCTTTTTTCAATGGATTTTCACTAGCAAAATCAAAAATAAATCCAGTGTTTATAATTCTAACTATTTCATTAAGTTTTTCAAATTCTTTTAAATCTATTCCCATTAAAATAATTTTTATACATAATTTAGCTAAAATAATTGCCATGAGAGAAAATTCTATAAATTTTTCTCTTTCTTCGAAAGTGGAAATATTTTTTAATATTTTCACTAATGTACAACATTGTTCTTCATATTCTTCAGACCATTGTTTAAAATTTTTAAAAATAATATATCTAAGAAATTCTGAAGGTACTTCTTCTCCAAGTTGTGAAAATTTCTCAAAAGTAGTATTTTCAGGAAAGCATTGAAGTACTCCTGACTGAGATTTTTTAAAAATAATATCCCTAAGAAATTCCGAAGGTACTACTTCCCCGAGTAAAAATTTCTTAAAAGTAGTATTTTCAGGAAAATTAAATACTTCTGCAGGAAATTCTAATTCATTAATTTCTTTGCCTGTATTAAAGCTATTTTTTGGTGTATTAAAACCTGAAACCGAAAGATAACTAACAAAAAAGTTTAAAACTGCTAAATTTGCAGCAAGAATTTTCGAAAAAAAGATCTTAAATTTAAACAAATTCTGGATTTTTAAAATATTTTTTGTTTGATTCATTATAATGGCCATAACATTATTTTGTTCCAAACAGTTCCTCCAAGTTTTCTTCAATTTATCTAAAAAGAGTTTAATATTTGCCATAACAAATTTCTCCTAAATAATTACAAAATTTTGAAGTTATTTTTAAAATATATCAATTATAAAAATAATAATCAATTAATTTTTCAAAAATATTTAATTTTTTATATATTAAAAAATAAAGATTAAAGTTCTGTCATTTGAAATTGTAATCTTTTCAATCGTTGCAAAAAACAATAAACTTGTTCGTGAATAGAAATCAGAATAAAACAACACATAACGTCATAACTTTAAACAAAGTTTAAATGCAAATTCCGCAAGCAACCCGAAACAAGGTAACACCCTTCTTTTCTCTAAAAACATCAGTTAAACAACGTAAACGCTTAATTCCAC
>JAIRZH010000103.1 GCA_031267335.1 Oscillospiraceae bacterium
AGAAAAGGTATAAGATTTTCTAAATCTCATTTAATGCATAAGATTGTTGTAAGTTTAGTTATAAATTTTTGGTTTTTTGGGCGTGATTTGCCGTTTTCATTTATTTTATGACACCACCACTAACGTATTGTAAAAAAATTTAACGTAGTGCAAATCAAAAAGTACCGAAATATGGTCGTTAAACAGTAGTGGGAACAGGCCCTAATTAAGTTTAGAACCCATTTAATACTTTTGAAGCAGTGCGTATTTATTTAAAATTTTAAAAATTCTACATTGCTTGTCAATTAAATACGTAAGTATTTGATTTACTCGCGTTTTAAATCTTAAAAATTTTATCATAAAATCTGCATTGCTTAGAAATATTAAACAGGTTCTAAAAAATAAAACTTTTGGTATTTATGTAATTAAGTAATTTTAAAATTAAATTAAAACAGAATTAAGACTGTTCAAAAATACGTTAAAATACATAAATATTATTAATAAGGTAAACATATTCTGGAAAAGTAATCTTTCAAAACTTGTTCTTATCAAATCAAAAAAATATGTTTTTGTGTTTAATTTTAAGAATAAGTTATTAATTTTAAAATATGAACATAAATTTGATTTTTGTTTTATTTTTATAATTTAGGTTTTTAAAATGAATTTTCGCGAAATAGCCAGTTTTAAATTTTTATTAGTTTTAATTCCATTATTAACTTTTTTTGTGCCAAAAATTTCTACAATTGTGAATTCGTATTTATCGAAAAATCAATATTTTAAAGAAAAAATCAAACTTACAAATTCAGAATTACAAAATAATTCAAATAAAACAGAAAATTCTGATTCTTCTGATGAATCTTATTTAGAAATAGAAAACGAAGAAGAAAAACAAAAAGATTTTTTTAGTTTAGTTTCGAAAGAATTCTATGAATTTATTAAACTCATACCTGAAAAAGAGATTCAAAAATTATCTGATTTTTTGGACGATCAATTTCAAGTTCTTTCTAAACTAAATTTAGAAGAAAATAAACTCGTTGCACTTGCAAATACAATAATTCTTTCAAAATTTTCTGATCTTGGCTTATTTAATGTTGCTGTTATTGACACAATTGAAAAATTAATTAATGATTCATTAAAAATTTTAAATTTAGAACAAAAATCTAAATATAGTCAAGAAAATTACGAACAATTAAAAGCACGATCAGAAAAATTCGCTGGTTCTGGTAAAAAATCCGCATCGTGTTTACTTGAAAACATTATATCTATAAGCGATCCTGATTTTGTATTGGAAGAATCACCTGTTAGTTACGACAAACAAGTTTTTATTTCGATTGAAGATTTCAAACGCATCGTAGATGCTAAAATTGAATATATGGAAAATAATGCAACTATAGTTGCCAAAATTCAAAGTAAAACTTTAGAATTCGAAATCGGGAGCCAAGAAGTATATCTAAATGATATTAAAAGTATTTTGCCAGCTCCAATTTTAAACATTGACGGCATGGCATATTTGCCATGTACAATTATAAGTTTGTTGGGAACAAATGTTATTAATATTTCTACAATCCCAGCTGCGATTTTCTACTAGAGTTTGTTTAATATTTCTAAGAAATGCAGAATTTATAATAAAACTTTCAAAATTCAAAACACGAACAGGCTCCAACCTATTTAACCGATTTCGAGCAATTTTTGGGTCAAATAAGAATTTTTTAAAAGAATACTACTGTATAATTTAGAATCTATATTCAATAAGCTAAAATATGCGATTTTTTTGACAATTTTTGAATATTTTTAGTATATTTGACTCTCTCTCATTGGCTTAAGCGTTAAACTGAGGAAAATAAACGAAAAATGCCAAAATTGTCAAAAAGTTGTACTTGAGCTTATTAGAAACAGGACCTAATATAAAAAGCTCAAAATTATAAGCTTTTGCTTAATTAAAAATATTTTGTTTTAGCGCACCATTCGAAGTAATTATGGTAGCAACACATGAATTGCCGTTTATGCAAGCGGCATTAGCTTCATCTGTATCAATATGAGCAGCCAAAGAAAATTCAGAGTTAATTCTAACAACAACTCCACCGAAAATCAATGGTCGACTTGTGTTTTCTATTTTTAATGAGCAAATTTCACCATTAGAAAAACCAATTTGGTGAGCATCTTTCGGGTGAAGATGAACATGCCTTTTTGCTATTATTATGCCAGTTTTTATTTTTATTTTTCCCAACGGTCCGTATACATTACAGCCTGGAGAACCACTTAGATCCCCTGATTCTCTGATCGGAGGATTAATTTTAATTCTTCTTGCATCCGTCATTGAAATTTCTATTTGTGTTTGATTTCTCTCAGGACCTAGGATTGAAATATTTTCAAGAACTAAATTTGAAACTTCTATATTTATTTTTTCTTCACTTAAAAATTGGCCCGGTTGAGAAAGATATTTTTTAATATGCAGTTTATAATTTTTGCCAAAAAGTAAATCTAATTCTGAACGTGAAAAATGTGCATGTCTCGCAGAAACTTCTAAAAGAATCTTCATATTATCAAATATACTTATGAATTTATTTAAAATCAAATCAAAATAGAGTCTATACAAAAATTTATTTTCAATAAATTTAAAATAGACTTTTTTAAAAACTCTTTGAAATACTTCATTAGACTTGTTCGTGAATAGAAATCAGAACAAAACAATACATAACGTCATAACTTTAAACAAAGTTTAAATGCAAATTCCGCAAGCAACCCGAAACAAGGTAACACCCTTCTTTTCTCTAAAAACATCAGTTAAACAACGTAAACGCTTAATTCCAC
>JAIRZH010000138.1 GCA_031267335.1 Oscillospiraceae bacterium
TCATTAAATGTTGATTTTTCAGCATTACTTTTAGATTGTTTTAAAAATTCTTCGCGTATTTTGGCATCATTTTGAATCATTTGGCTGTTATCTATATAATCACTGCTAGTTTGATAAGATTCGGAATTATAGGTATCGGATGAAATAAAACCACTTATAAAAGTCGGTGTTGGATTATCTACAATACGTTTTAATCCGGTATGAACGACAGTAAATTCTTCGATAAGCAAATTATTTGATTGCGAATCTAAATCATTCAATCTCCATTCGGACATCCCAAGTGAAAAAAAACTAAATGTTGCGACCTCCGATTTGAATTTTCTATCAAAAATTTGCAAAAATCCTACAGATGGTCCTTGTTCAAGTGAAATTGTTTCGTCAAGCGCCGAAATTGCTAAAAGCGAAGATTTTCTAGCTGTATTACTACTTAAATGAGCAGCACTCATTCTTGCAGTATCGGTTATAATCTTATTTTTCTTAATTAACATTCCTCTGCGAAAAGTTAATTCACGCAAATCGGTCGAAGGTTGCCCTACAGAAATTACATGATCATTAACACCGCCTTCTTCGTGAGACCCCATCGGCCTTTTCATCGATAAACCTGAAACTTCCTGAAAACCATAAGTGAAAACATTGAGTACTACAATAAAATTAAAACCCATCGGGACATCATTAAGACTTCCTTTATTGGCGGTAACATCAATTTTGTAAGGTAATCTTCCCAAATTAAAATCTCTTTATAAATAAAATCCAAATTTTCATTTCTGACCAAAATTATTAGAAGATTTGGTTATTTCAGGTAATTAAGAATAGGCCTTAATTTGAAAATAAATCTTGCTGTTCATCGTAAAATTCATCACTAAATGTGCTATAATCTCCTACTTCTTCGGAATACTCAGATTTTTTCATGATATGAATATCATCAGGTAGTAAAATAATGCCAATTATTTCGCCGACAAAATAAGATTCAATAGTTTGAATCATCCATTTAAAACCTTTAATATCGGCAATAATTTCATTGTGCACTCCTTTAAAATTTATAGAAATTACGGTACCGAAAATCTGTCCTTCTTGAGGCTTTACTAATTTAACATCTTCAGGGCGTACCACTACATCAACACGTTCACCTGGCAAAAAACCTTTATCGAGACATTTAAAAGTATTCCCAGCAAATTTAACATTAAAATCACTAAGAATTTCACCATCTATAATATTGCTTTCGCCGATGAAATTAGCAACAAATGCATTTTTTGGTTCATTATAAACATCGACAGGGGTCCCGATTTGCTGGATTTGGCCTTTATTTAACACGACTACTGTATCTGACATTGAAAGTGCTTCTTCTTGATCATGTGTAACAAAAATAAAAGTTATTTTAGTTTGTGCTTGAATTTTTTTTAGCTCTGCTTGAATATCTTTTCGCAAACGTAAATCTAAAGCCGCTAAAGGCTCATCCAATAGGAGAACTTTTGGCGAATTAGCTAATGCTCTAGCTACCGCGACGCGCTGTTGCTGCCCGCCGGAAAGAGATTCAACATCACGGTGAGCGAAACTCGTTAAACCAATTAACTTAAGCATTTCTCCGACACGACTTTTGATTTCTTCATTGCTTTTTTTTGCCATTCGTAAACCGAAGGCAATATTTTCAAAAACATTTAAATGCGTAAATAAAGCATATTTTTGGAAAACAGTGTTTACTTCACGATTATAAGGGGGAGAATTTGTAATATCTTTTGATTCAAAAAAAATACTACCGTTTTTTGGCTTCTGAAACCCACCAATTAATCTTAAAGTTGTAGTTTTTCCGCAGCCGGATGGACCGAGCAAAGTCACGAATTTTCCGTGTTCAATATCCAGACTAAAATTTTTTAAAACTATTTCGGTACCGAACTCAACTGTTATGTTTTTTAATGAAATAATAAAATCACTCAATGTTTACTCTACAAAAAAAATAATATTTTAGCTTCTGGCGAACAATTACCATTCAAATTTGCATAACCGAATTTTTGCGAAATACTCAAGCATATCTTTATAGTAACTTTTTTGTCGAATTTATATTCGCTAAACCATTGCTTAATAATATAAACAACACTAAGGTCTGTCAATTTTTGAGTAATTATTAATTGCTGAGTAAGAAATTGCATTATATAACCTAAAAAATTACTTAAAATTTGGTTATTTTAGATAACAAAAATAGACCTTAGCTAAATATTTTGAGCATTCGATTTATTTATACTTTGAATTTTAAAAATTTTATTATAAAATCCGTATGGCTAGTTAAAAGAAAAACTCGAAAACAACTTATAGATATGTTACAAGAACAAACATATGTCTTATGATATAAAATGCAGAAAGTCGGCAATAGAATATAAAGAATGTGGACACACGTTCAAAGAACTTAAAGAGGTATTCAAAAATATCACCGCAAACTTATTATAATTGGATTGAGCTATTAAAAGAAACCGATTCTTTAAAAAGTTGCAAGGCCAAAACACGCTAATGTAAAAATCGACTTAACTAGAGGGTTCATTCCCACTATTTGAAAGACAAAATTTCGAGTACTTTTTATTTGTACTACAAATGTAAATTTATTTCGAAAAAACGAATATATTTTAAAGGTGTATTATGATTATTCAAGTTGCGTTAACAAAAGCAAATTTAATGTCAACCAAACGTATTTTGGAAATTTCGCGTAATGGTTTTTCTTTGCTCGACAAAAAATGCAGCATTTTAACAAAAGAGCTTATGGCACTTTTAGGGCGCGCAAAAGAAATCAAGGGAAAAATTGATGCCGTATATCATGATGCATATTCGGCATTGCAAGAAGCTAATATTTCACTTGGGATTTGCGAAGAAGCAGCAATGTCGGTTTCTGAAGAAAATAAACTACAACTTTCTTCAAGAAGCGTTATGGGTGTTGAAATTCCAATTCTTTCTTTGGAAGAAAGCGATAATTTCGGCATTGCACCTTTTGGGTTATACAATACAAATTCATATTTAGATAAAGCTTTTTTGAAATTTGAAAAAGTTAAAAAGCTCACAGTTAAATTCGCAGAAGTTGAGAATAGTATATATCGGCTTACTTATGTAATCAAAAAAACAAAAAAACGTGCAAATGCTTTAAAAAATGCTATAATACCAGAATTTGAAGCATTGGTGAAAAATATTACTAATTCACTTGAAGAAAAAGAGCGCGAAGAATTTATCAGGCAAAAAGTAATTAAAAATGCCAAAAAAGTTTGATTCATAAAAAATATTTTTCTGAGGGTTTACGTATGTATAGAGATTGCAGATTTATTAAAATTAGTAAAGATATCGTTGGTAAAGAGATAAAAGTCGCTGGTTGGGTGGCTAATATTCGTGATCATGGTGGCGTAAAATTTATTGATTTACGCAATGAAAGTGAAATTTTACAAATTGTTGCTCACGAAGATCAAATTAAAAATGTTTCTAAAGAAAGTACTATTTCCGTTATTGGAATTTTAAATTTTCGTTCGCCAGAAACAGTAAACTTAAAAATCCTGACCGGTAAATTCGAAGTGTTAGCAAAAGAAATCAATATTTTAGGATTATGCTCTCCTTTACCGTTTGAAATTAACGAATCTCAATTTGTAAAAGAAGAGCTAAGATTAAAATATCGGTTTCTTGATTTAAGAAATCCAAAAATCCATGATAATATATTATTGAGATCAGAAGTTATGCATTTTTTAAGATGCAAAATGCATGAGTTAGGCTTTGTTGAAATCCAAACTCCGATTTTATCAGCTTCTTCTCCGGAAGGAGCGCGGGATTATTTAATTCCTAGTAGAAAATATAAAAGTAAATTTTATGCCTTGCCACAAGCTCCGCAGATTTTTAAACAACTTCTGATGGTATCAGGATTTGATAGATATTTTCAAATTGCGCCATGTTTTCGCGATGAAGATTCACGTTCGGATCGTTCACCTGGTGAGTTTTATCAACTTGATTTCGAAATGGCTTTTGCACATCAAGAAGATGTTTTTGATGTTGGCGAACAAATTTTAAGCCAACTTTTTTTAAAATTTTCTAATAAATCGGTCACGAGTTTACCTTTCCCACGTTTAAGCTGCAAACAGGCAATCGAAAAATACGGTACAGATAAACCGGATTTGCGTAATCCATTAGTAATTGTAGATGTAAGTGAGATTTTTAAAAATTCAGGTTTCAAGGCTTTTGATGGTAAAACTGTAAAAGCCATTAAAGTGCCTAAAGCTTTCAATCAACCTCGCAGTTTTTTTGATAAATTTTCGAGTTTTGCACAAGAAATTGGTATGAACGGGCTTGGATATATAAAAATATCGCCGGATAATCAAATCTCTGGTCCAATTGAAAAATTTATACCAAAAGAAAAATATGAAGATTTTATTAAAATAACAGATGCAAGCCCTAGTTCAGTTATATTTTTTATTTCTGATGATAATAAAAAAGTTTGTAGTTTTGCAGGTCAGATTCGTCAAGAGCTTGCAAAAAGGTTAGATCTTGTAGAAAAAAATAAATTTGAGTTTTGTTATATAACGGATTTTAATATGTATGAACGTGACGAAGAAACAGGAAAAATAGTTTTTGTTCATAATCCGTTTTCAATGCCGCAAGGCGGGCTCGAATCGCTTGAAAATATGAACCCTTTAAAAATTCTTGCATATCAATATGATATAATCTGTAATGGAGTTGAACTTTCTTCTGGTGCAGTACGTAACCATGATCCGAAAATTATGCTCAAAGCCTTTGAAATTGCCGGATATACCGAAGAAGATATTTTGTCTAAATTTTCTTCTTTGTATAAGGCTTTCGCTTATGGGGCTCCGCCGCATGCCGGAATGGCGCCAGGTTTGGATCGCATTCTTATGCTTTTAACCGATTCAGAAAGTATTCGCGAAGTTATCGCTTTCCCTTTAAATAGCAATGCACAAGATTTACTTTTGGGGGCGCCGACGCAGATTTCAGAAGAACAATTAAGAGAAGTGCACATTAAAATAAGAGATTAATAAAAATAAATTTTTAATGAGGTGTTATATGGAAGAAAATATTACTAAAGAAAAAATTTTAGATTTGGCCAAAATTGCGAAGCTTTCGATCGAAGAAAAAGATCTCGAAAAAATAACGCAGAACATGAAAAACATTATAAATTTCGCCATTCAGGTCTCGGAAGCAAAAATTTCCGAAAAACCTTGTGCTTATGTTTTAGAAAAAACAAAAGGCCGTTTGAGACAAGATATTGTTTGCCCGTCTTTTCCTCAAGAAGAAATTTTAAGTGGCGCTTGCGAATCAGAAAATGGTTTTTTTAAAATAAAAAATCAAAAATTTTAATCTTTTAATAAGAATTTTCAAGGAGTGTAACATTGAAATCTCATCGAAGCATCATTTTAAAAATCCATGAGTTATTAGAAACAAAAAAAATTTCTTGCGTTGAACTTATAAAAAAATATTTAGATGAAATCAAAAAAAATAAGTTTAATGCCTATATTACAGTTACAGAAAACGAAGCACTAAATTCTGCTGCACTTGTTGATAAAAAAATATCATCCGGCCAAGAAATTAAATTGCTTGAAGGCATTCCAGTTTCGTTAAAAGATGTTATTTCTACCAAGGGAATTAGGACCACTTGCGGTTCAAGAATGCTTGAGAATTATGTTCCGATTTATAACGCTACTTGTTGGGAAATTTTAAAAAATAATGGTGCAATTTTATTAGGAAAAAACAACCAAGATGAATTTGCTATGGGTGCTTCAAATGAAACTTCATTTTTTGGGCCAGTAAAAAATCCTTACGATATTACAAAAGTACCCGGTGGTAGTACGGGTGGAGGAGCCGCTTCGGTAGTAGGTGGGCTTGCGGCATTTTCAATCGGAACCGATACTGGCGGCTCACTAAGGCAGCCTGCATCATTTTGCGGTATTGTTGGTCTTAAGCCTAGTTATGGCTCGGTTTCGCGTTATGGGATTATTCCTATGGCATCAAGCTTTGACCAAGCAGGTCCATTAACTCTTACAGTCAAAGACGCTTCGATTGTTTATGATGCTATTTCGAAATTCGACGAAAAAGATTCTTCGTCAAATAGCCAAGCTCGAAATTTAACTTATGATTCTTTAGACAAAGATATTAGTGGAATTAGAATCGGTATTCCTAAAGAATTTATGAATGGCATGAATTCAGAAATCATTTCATCTATCAAAAATGTTATTAAAACATATGAAAATTTAGGCGCAAAAATAGATTATTTTAGTTTGCCAGAAGTTAAATATGCAATGTCTATTTATTATGTACTAATGTGCGCGGAAGCATCATCTAATTTAGGGCGTTTCGACGGAATTCGTTATGGTTTTAGACCAAAAAATTACAATAATGTCGAAGATTTAATTATTCGAAGCAGAAGCGAAGGCTTTGGCGATGAAGTAAAGAGAAGAATTTTGCTTGGGACCTATATCTTAAGTTCGAGTTATACTAATAATTTTTATAAAAAAGCGCAGGAATTAAGAGAATTTCTGACTTGCGCATTTGCTTCAGTCTTTGAAGAATTCGATATTATTTTGTTACCAACAACTCCTACTACTGCATTTGGATTTGATTATGCAGAGGATGACCCTATTAAGATGTATCTCGCAGATGTTTGTACTGTAACAGCTAATGAAATAAAAATTCCTGCAATTTCGATTCCTTGCGGATTTGATAAACAAAACTTACCAATAGGTGTGCAGCTATTTGCACCAAGATTTCGCGAAGATATTTTGTTGAATGCAGCTTATAAATATGAATCTGAAAATTTTTGTGTAAAAATTGTAGATGGAGTTAATAATCTATATTAGTAGACATTTTAATTTTACAAATTTTAATTAAATAAAGGGTTTATTTATGAATTATGAATTAATATGTGGGCTTGAAACCCATATCGAACTCGCGACTGATACTAAAATTTTTTGTTCTTGCAGACCTAAATTTGGTGCCGAACCAAACACAACATGTTGCCCGGTATGTGTTGGTATGCCTGGAACTTTGCCGGTGCTCAATGAGAAAGTAATAAAATATGCTATAATGATGGGCCTTGCATTTGGCTGTGAAATTAATTTAAATTCCATTATGGAACGGAAAAATTATGTTTATCCAGATTTGCCTAAAGCGTATCAAATATCCCAAAATTCTGCTCCTATTTGTATAGGCGGCGAGGTTGTGCTTCCAAACAATCGTAAAATAAGAATTCATCATATACATATAGAAGAAGATGCTGGAAAAATTATTAATAAAAATGGGTCAATTTTTGTTGATTATAATAGAGGCGGCACACCTTTAATAGAAATTGTTAGCGAACCGGATATAAGAAGTCCAGAAGAAGCAAAAGAATATATAGAAAAATTGCAACAAACAGCAAAATATTTAAAAATTTCCGATGGACGTATGCAAGAAGGTTCGTTACGATGTGACGTAAATGTTTCGGTTCGTAAAATTGGTGATGAAAATTTCGGCACCAGAGTTGAAATCAAAAATATGAATTCAATAACGTTTATCGTCAACGCTATAGACTACGAATTTAAACGCCAAGTCGAAATTTTAGCAGAAGGCAAAAAAATTGCGCAAGAAACTAGGAGATACGAAGAAAAACTCAACCAAACACAAGGTATGCGCGAAAAAGAAAATGTAACGAACTATCGTTATTTTGCTGAACCTGATATTAGAAAAGTAAATTTAAATAAAGAATTCGTCGAAGGCATACAACGCGAACTACCGGAATTGCCAGATTTAAGAATAAAAAGATATAAAACACTCGGTATATCATCTAAAAGTGCAGAGCTCATCGCACGATATGTTAGAATTTCTGATTTTCTTGATGAAACTTTAAAAAAATGTAAAAATCCAAATATTGCTGCAAATTTTATAATAGGCACGATTTTTTCGCATCTTAATACTGAAGCTGACAAAGAAGAATTTAAAATTCCTTTAAATTCAAATGAATTTTGTTATCTTATAGATCTAATTTCGAAAAATGAAATAGATCAAAATAATGCAAAGCAAATTTTAATTAAATCGCTTGAAAAAAAAGGTAGCTTAAAACAACTTTGTGATGAATTTACTAAAATAAAAATAGATTTTGATATTTCATCGATTTGTGAAGAAGCGATGTCGTTAAACAAGCAAGCAATACTAGATTATAAAAACGGAACAGAAAAGGCATTCCAAGCTATTTTAGGAACAGTTATGAAATTAACACATGGAAAAGCTAACGCTGAAGAAGCTAAAAAAATTGTGCAAGAAAAGATTAAAAATGATAAAATTTTTATTTAATTTCTAATTTTATATTCCATCTCTATACTAAATATTTCTAAGTAACGTAGATTTTGAAGTGAGAAAACAAAATACTCAAAAAATTGAAAGAAAACATTTTTCCTTACGTACATGGTGCAGTCACTTAGTTAGCAAGGATAGAAAGAAATTCTTTTAATGTTTCCTTTGACTTAATGTGCTGTAATAAAACTTCTGATAAAGCCTCAAGATAACAGCAAATGTCTCCAAGATCTCCGTAACTATATTTACAATTTAAAACATCTTTTATATCCCATGCATCAAGAACATAATCAAGTTCCCGAAAACTAAATAATTTTATATTCCGAGCTATTATTCCAAATAACTTCATTAAATTTTCACAAAAATCAATCACATATTTATCAGTTATGATTTTTTCAGTTTGAATTGTTTTAACGTCTTGTTGAGAAATAGAAAATGTATAAAATAGTGAACATTCAGGAAACTTTTTGCAATGTTCTTTCATAATCAATATTTTCGGACAAAGTGAATTTAAAAAATTATAATATTCAGAAAGAATTTTTAGAATTTCTTGCTTAATTTCTAAAAAATTTTTTTCAGAATTTTCAATTTTGCCTCGCGAAAGTCGATAATTAAGAAAACAGTCTGGACTATTTTTATCTGAAAGATAATAAAATATAGAATACATTGGATTATTTTCAAAAAGCCTTAAAAACATAAAGTTAGCTGTACTAGCGGTTGACCGCAACATTTCTTTTATTTCCTGAATTAATTCTTCT
>JAIRZH010000077.1 GCA_031267335.1 Oscillospiraceae bacterium
TGTAGTTTCACGTTCTTTGCAAATGATTGAACTAACTACAATGCTATATGCTGCTATACATGTTAACAGAATGATAGATATAGTTATTTAGGAAACACTTCCAAATATTTTAGCAATGCTCGAACATTTAAGAGGTTGCTTTAGGGAAGATTATTTAAGTTCTTACGAAGAAATTTTAAATGAAATTCAAGAATTCAAAAAAATGATTTTGGATTTGAATCAATAAATAAATTAACCGAATATTTAAAAAATGAAAAGGATTATTATTTTGATCAGGGAGTAATATGTTATCAAGCAAAAAAAATCCGAAAATGAATTACGTCTAAAAATAGAAGAAAAAGACCAAATGTATTTTTAACAACTTAACGAATTTCTCATTCTCCCTACTAACGCTGATTTAAAACATGAGGAAGCAGATAGGTTAAGATTTTTGTTCTTGGGCCATTTTAAAAGTCTTCATCAAACTCAAGAGATGATTGATTATTTTCAATCTACTCTTGACGATGAAAATGATTTTGAACAATATTTTTTATAATTAAAAAATCATTTCCGGATTTATATCAATAAAAATTGAAACTTTATTTTTTGTTCCTGGCAAAATTTTTGTTGCACCAATTTGTTTCAATTTTTCGTATTTATGAATAACATTTATTATGAAATCTCTAAATTTTACATCGTTTCTGCATTTTAGAATAATTTTGTATCTAAATTTACTAAATGCTTTTTTAATTAAAGCAGGAGTCGGCGCAAGAACTCTAAGAGGCAAATCCGGGTAAAAATTTCTAGCCTCAAATTTTAAAATTTCACATAAAAAAATGCACGCCGAAACAGTTTTAGATTCATTTTTACCCATAAAGCCTATTATGCAAATATCAGAAAACGGAGGATATAATAACTTTTTACGCAATATTATTTCATTATTAAAAAAAGTATAATAATCTTGTTTTGCTGCTAATCTAATTATTGGATTTTGTGGAGAAAAAGTTTGAATAATTGCAACGCTTTGGTCCAATTCTGAATTTCTCCCTGATCTTCCTGCTACTTGTGAAATTAACGAAAAAGCATGTTCGTATGATTTATAACTCTCGCCAAAAAGCGCATGATCAGCGCACAAAACTCCAATTAAATTAACATTTTTAAAATCTAATCCTTTTGCAACCATTCGTGTGCCGAGCATTATATTATATAAACCTTTTTTAAAATCACCGAACATCTTTTTATAACAACTTTTTTTGGAAGTAGTATCGGCGTCAACCCTTAAACAACGAGCCTCTGGTATAAATTTATTAATTTCATCTTCGAGTTTTTGGGTCCCTAAACCGGTAGTTCTTATTTTATCGCTTCCACACATAGGGCAGATTTTAGGGGCATTACAACTAAAACAACAATAGTGGCAACGGCAAATTTGGTTTTTTTCAGAATCAAAATGCAAACTCAAAGTAATACTGCAATTCGGGCACATCAAAACATGTCCACATGAAGCACAACGAACAAGTGTATGGAATCCTCGACGATCTAGCAAAAGAATTGCTTGTTTACCAATTTTAATATTTTCAATTATCATATTTATAAGCCTAAGACTTATAAGTTCTGACGACATAGAAACATGATTAGCATCTATAATTTCAGGAATCGCAAGTTTTGCTTCGCCATATCGTTTGTTTAAAACACTCAGGTAAATATTGCCTTGTTGCGCGGCATAAAAAGTTTCAATTGAAGGCGTCGCGGAGGCGAGCAAAAGTTTTCCACCATCGTATTTACATAAAAAATATGCTGCTTCGCGAGCATGAAATCTCGGCGAAGAATCAGATTTATAAGTAGGTTCTTGTTCTTCATCAATTATCGCTAAACCTATCTTATTAAAAGGCGCAAACACCGCGCTTCGGGTTCCGATAGCGATATTTGCAATTCCGGATTTTACTTTTTGCCACTCAATTCGTCTCTGAGATGTTGTTAATCCGCTATGAAACAAAGCAATTTGGTCTTTTCCGAATCGTTTTTCAAATTTATTCAATATTTGACTTACAAGTGCAATTTCAGGAATCATGCATAAAACTTTTTTGCCTTGTGAAAGCGCTAATGCTGCTAATTCTAAATAGACTTTAGTTTTACCGCTGCCTGTGATTCCATAGAGTAATGCAGAAGTTTTTGATTTGGTATTTAACCATTTAGAAAGTTTTTCATAAGATTTTTTTTGATCCGATGAAAGTTCAGAAATATCTACAGTAATTTTTTTAGAATTATTATTTTTCTGGAATTCTTGTGAAATTTCTCCTGTTCTTGCTAAAAATACACATTTAACACAAGCATCATAAATGGAACAAAAATATTTTTGGCTTATCCATTTTGAAAATTTTAAAAATTTTTCTGTTAAGATAGGTTCTTGGTCAATTAACCCATATGCTTCTTTTAAATTTTTCCGATCTTCTGATTTTTTATCTATTAATTCTAAAACAAAAGCTCGAAGTTTTTTATTGCTTCTTCCAAACGGCACAAAAATGCGTGAGCCCACTTTTATTTCATTTTGAATATTTTCCGGAATAAGATAGGAAAAATCAATGTCAAAATAAAACTTTACTTTTTCAACAGCAACTTTAGCAATTAAATTAGGCATTATTTTTATTTTTTCAACTAAAATGATAGTGAATTAATTCCTTTGCAGAACGAAGACCGCAAACAAATTGTAATGCTGTTATGCATTTTTTGCCTTCATTCTGAACTTCTAAAAGTTCAATTGCGCCATTTCCACACGCTACAATAACTTTTTTATTTTGAATTAAAATTTTGCCAGGTTTACTGCTAAAATCATCTAAATTCGCTAATTTTGCTTTATAAATTTTTAAAATTTTCCCATTCAAAAATGTATAAGCTACCGGCCAAGAATTCATAGCTCTTATAAAGTTTAATATTTTAGTCGCATTTTCTGTCCAATTTATTATTCCATGATCTTTCTTTATTATATAAGAATATGTTGCTAATTCATCGTTCTGTTTGATCCTAAATTTCGACATTCCACCTGATTCTAAAATTTTGCTAATAGAACTAATTAAAAGTCTTGAGCCGATTGTCGCAAGACGTATTGTTAATTCACTTGAAGTTTCGTTTTCTAAAATTTCTGTGCTTTCTTGAAAAAGAATATCTCCTGTGTCTATGCCTGGATCCATTTTCATTATTGTAATACCTGTTGATTTTTCGCCATTCAAAATAGCATATTGAATTGGAGATGAACCACGATAAGCTGGCAAAATAGAGCCATGCACGTTAATACAACCAAATTTTGGAATCTTCAAAATATTTAACGGTAAAATTTTACCATAAGCTACCACAATTATAAAATCTGGTTTTATATTTGATAAAAATTTAAAAATTTCTTCGTTTTTTAAATTTTCTGGTTGAATGACTTTAAGGTTTAACGAATTAGCTAAAACTTTCACCGGTGAAGGCTCGATTGTTTTTTTTCTACCTATTTTATCTGGTTTTGTTGCAACAAGCACGATTTCATGATCATTATTTAAAGCTTTTAAAGATTTTGCAGAAAATTCAGATGTACCCATAAAAATTATAGAAGCCATTTTAGCTCCTTAAAGTATAAATTTAATTCAGCTAGAGTGTTGATTAAAAATCTAAATTAAAAGAAGCAATTTCTAAATAGATTTTATAGTAAAATTTTAAAAATCTAAAGCACTAGGCAAAGTAAATACTGAAGTATTTAAATAATAAGCAATCCAGATTTTGCCATCATAAACAAGTATATTTAATTTAATTATTTAATCAACATTTCCTAAAAACGTAAGCATATATTTCTCTTCTAAAACAAAATAAACTTATTAAAATGCATTGCTAATATGATTTATCGCCGGAATTCCATGTAAATCAAAAATAACTTCAATAACATCGAATCGTGGCTGCTTGTTAGAAAAATTAATTTCCTCATATTTAAGCATAGTATTAATAATTTTTTTTTGTTTCTTTTCAGTAATACTTTCAAGACGACTCTTTGCGCCAGAACTTCTAGATTTTACTTCTACAAAAATTCTATTATTTTTATCTTCACATATTATATCGATTTCACCATATCTACTATAATAATTGTTTGAAACAACATTTAACCCAACGCTTTCTAAATAATTTTTTGCTAATTTTTCGCCAGCTACCCCGAATTCCTTTCTTTTCACAACAAACCCTTTATTTCATACAAACTTTTATTATTTCAATGATAAACTTTTAATCCGATAAAATGGAAAATAAATAAACTCCGCTTTACCAATTATATAATCTTTAGGTATTAAACCAACTTCTTTAAAACGACTGTCAGTAGAACCATTACGATTATCACCAAAAGCTACAAAATTTCCTTTAGGAACGACATTCGGAAGTTCAGCATCTCCTATGACTCGCATAGGTTCTTTTATATAAGATTCATCTAATTTTATACCATCTACAATAACGCTATTTTCTTCCACATTTATACTAAGCGATTGCCCTTCTGTGGCAATTATACGTTTGATTATAGGAAAGGTTATCAACGGTGAAGGCAACGTTTTTATTACAACAATATCACCATTTTTTGGAGTATAATCCCAACGCCTAATTACAACTTTATCACCGTTATAAAGAGTATCACGCATCGAGCTGCCATTAACAGTAAAAATCCTAAAGAAAAATGCTAACACAAAAATAACAACAATTAATGATTGCGCAACTAATTCCTGCCATTCGAAAAATATTTGATAAAATCGCGAGCCTTTAATTGCAAAATTCAATTTTTGTTCACTAGAATTCATTTAACAAACACCACCAATCAATAAATATAAAAATTAGCTTAAACGTTCTTTTACTTTAGCGTATTTGCCTATTCGATTGCGTAAATAATAAAGTTTGCTTCTGCGTACTTTTCCTTTACGTATTACCTTTAAAGAACGAAGATTCAAAGAATTGACCAAGAAAATACGTTCGACACCAACACCATACGAAACCTTACGCAATGTAAAACTTTCGGCAATACCGTGCCCTTTTTTGGCAATAACAACACCTTCGAATATTTGAATTCGGCTTTTGGTTCCTTCGGTAACATTTATATCTACAACGACCGTATCACCTATTCCAAATTTATACGGTATCTTGCGCAATGAACTTTCTGAAATTTCATTAATAAAATTCACTTAACAAACCCCCACGTTTTCAAATTAAATAACCAGAAAATAATTCTAAAAAATAATTTTCCGGTTGTCAAGAAAGGCTAATTAATAGAAACGTAAATTTCACAAAATATTATACAAATAATTAAAAAATGCTACAATAATTTCACAAATCAAGAATAAATAACATTTTCGCTAACGTGTTTTCTTGTTTGATAAATGATTCTAAATTTGATTCGATTGTTAAATTTTTGTAATATTTTGTGAAATTTCTGTGTCTTCTTCGCGATTTGAATTTTAAAAATTTTATTATAAAATTCATACTGCTTCGGAAATATTTGGCAGGTTTTAAGAGATGATAAAATATTTTTATGATTATACAATACCATTAGAAAATAATAACTTAATTTTTTTTTTTTATTGTGATAAAGTTATGGTATTGGGATCATAGCTCAGTTGGTTAGAGCGCTTGCCTTACAAGCAAGAGGTCACAGGTTCGAGCCCTGTTGTTCCCACCATGCTTTTGAAATTTTGGCCCGGTAGTTCAGTTGGTTAGAACGCTAGCCTGTCACGCTAGAGGTCGACGGTTCGAGCCCGTTCCGGGTCGCCAACAAATGTTGATAACTTGTTTTGTTAAACTTATAATACAAATTTTAGGTATTTTTTTGAGTATGTTTTGGTGGTTTTAGTGTTACTTGGGCTAGTGCCAAGTAAGAGGAATAAACAAAAAGATGACAAAAATTGTGTTTTAGGTTTGAAGAAAACAAGTTCTAAATTTTACGAATTATTTTTAATAAATTTCTTTTTTGAACTGTCGGATTTGTTAGAAAAACGGTGCCAAAAAATTTCAGAGAGAGTTTGCTACTAAAATTATGTTTTAGGTTTATTAAAAGTTTTGAAATTTAAAAAAATTAAAATTTTCATGGGGCTTTTATGAATACATTAATTTTAAATTCAGATAAAAAAGGTTTGGAAAAATCCGTAGAACTTCTTTCGCAAGGACAACTTGTAGCAATTCCGACTGAAACAGTTTATGGTCTTGCTGCCGATGCTACGAACAAGCATGCTGTCACTAAGATTTTTGAAGCTAAAGGAAGGCCTCAAGATAATCCTCTTATCGTTCATATAGCGGATATAAACGATTGGCCTATTTTGGTTGATTCGATTCCCAAAAAGGCTCAAATTTTAGCTAATAAATTTTGGCCAGGCCCATTGACGATTATTTTGAAAAAATCTAATTTTATTCCAAATATCGTAACAGCAAATTTAGATCGTATTGCTGTAAGAATGCCTGATTCAAATTTAGTTAGAGATATTATAAGGAAACTTAAGAAACCTCTCGCGGCGCCCTCGGCGAATACTTCAGGTAAACCGAGTCCGACATGCATGGCACATGTTTTAGAAGATTTAGATACGAAAATTTCAGCTGTTATCGATGGCGGCGAATGCTCGGTGGGGCTAGAATCTACAGTAATCGATATAAATCAAGAAAAAATAAGATTTTTGCGCCCTGGAATTATCACTGAAAAAGAAATTTCCGAAATTATTGGTGAAAAAATCGAAATAGATTCTTCTATTTATACAAAGACAGATAATAATACTATGCCGATATATTCGCCAGGCATGAAATATAAACATTATGCTCCCAAAACTAAAATAATTTTAATCGAGTGTAATAGCAAAAATTTTGTAAAATTTGTAAATTCAAAATCTGATTGTGCAGCATTATGTTTCGATGAAGAAATTGAATTTATCGATATTCCTGTAATTCCTTATGGAAAAGAAAATTCTCCAAATGAACAGGCTAAAAAAATTTTTAATTACTTACGAAAATTAGATAATTTTAATTTAAAATTAGCATATGTTCACGCTCCGAAACGAATTGGAAAATCACTTGCTGTTTTTAATCGTTTAATCCGAGCATCGGGATTTAAAGTTATTAGACTTCCTGAGTAACTAAAAACTACTTTATAAATTATAAATTCTGCACAATAATTGATGGCACCGCAAACTGTTTGATTAAGTTATGTTAGCAATTTTATTGTTAAATAAGGGAGTGTTTCTGAAATAATTATAATATGATATATTTCCGAGGTGTTTGAAATGCTAAAAAATTGTTTATTTTTTTAGGGATAGGCTTTAAATATACGTTGCTTTGGAAATATTAAACAAGTTGTAAGATAATTTGACAAACTTTTTGATTATCTATATAATTTTTGCTAAGAAACTTAAAAATTAGTATAAATTGGTTAGTATTTTTTTAAAAAAAAATAAGGAAGGTACAGGAATTATTGCCAAAATTCAATTCAAAAAAATCAAAAAATAACTTTTCGAAAATTCTTTCTGCAAGTTTAGCAATTTTGAACTTATTTACTAGTAATTTTAGCTTAGTTAAGGCTACCGAAAACGATGCTGCGAAAATACTTTGGGAACTAAACGTACTAAAACATAGACCTAGAAAAATGTCGGGCCAAGAATATAAAAGCAAACTTAAAAAAATAAAAGAAAAAACTATATCTGTTACAAAAATTACAGCGTATTCGATAATATACTATTTTGGAATCAAAATTCAAAAAAAATATATTAAAAATGCTCGTTATAAAAGTCGTCTAGCACACCTAAAAGATTGTCAGGAAGAAGCTCAAAATTGGCGTGATGATTTTTTAAAGAGAGTTAATATATTAAAAAATAAAGAAAATTTCAAAGCCGCTTCTGTCAAAGGAAGAAATGACTTAATAAATTCATTTTTAATGTTAACGTATTTTGTCATGAGGTATCGAGAAGATCTTTTAGATGGATTAAATTTTAATTTTAAATCCGGAAAATTTGAAATTATAAATACCAAAATTACTCTTGATTTTACTCGAGAGAATCCGTTACAAAAAATGCCTGACATAATCGAAATAACAAACGATATATCCAAATATGATGACATTCCCGAAACAATAACGGAAGAAATATTAGATAATTTATCGCTACCGTTTTCTTATTTCGCCACAGGCGTTAACATTATTCAAGTATTTTTTGACCTAAATCGTTTAAGTACTTCTATACCTTTAGAACTTCTACCCAAAGTATATGGACACGAATTTAGAGGAGGAAGATTTTTGCCTTGGGCAAACGGTAAAAAGATTTCAATAAAACGTCCAGAAGATTTAAAAAACGTTTTCGAACTTATCTTTAGCAAAGAAATAGATGAACTTTTAAAAAATTTATTCAAAAAACTTCAAGAAGCCAAAAATGAGTTTAGTGGTGTTTTGTTTTTGAGTTTATTGAACAAATACGAATATATTGAGGAATTTTTGAATACTAGGTATGTTGTTTTAGAGCCGTGGCAAATAGAAAAGTGATTTGCGGCAAATTTTTGGTTAAGCTAGGTATAAAAAATTTGACGTTAATTTATCTTCCTCCTTATTTTTGACTATAATCCTATTGAATGTCTTTGGGCTAATCTTAAGGGCCTATCTGATTATCTCTTCTAGAGTGGCACGTATTTTAGTTAAAATTTTTAAAATTCTGTATTGCTCGTCAGTTAAATACATCAGTATTTGCCTTCCACACGCTTTGAATTTTAAAAATTTTATCGTTAAATCTGTATTCTGTATTACTTAAAAATATTAGACAGGCTCTTAAAAAGACGCTATTTTATTAAAAATAAGTTTTAAATTTTTTCTAATTTAGAATCTCTAGATATAGAAAGAATTACCCCCATTTGGGCTAATAACATTAAAAGTGATGTGCCGCCATAGCTAAAAAACGGTAAACTAATTCCTGTATTTGGAATTGTATTTGTGACCACTGCTATATTTAAAAGAACTTGTATGCCTATTTGCATCGTTAAACCCATGCCTAAAAGCGAGCTGAATCTATCTTTAGCGCGCAGTGATATAATAAATCCACGCCAAACGAGCATAGAAAACAAAATTAACATTATTACTGCCCCGACAAAGCCTAATTCCTCGCAAACAACTGCAAAAATAAAATCATTATAAGGCTCTGGTATGTACAAATATTTTTGCCTAGAATTGCCTAGTCCCAAGCCAAAAACTCCACCCATTCCTATCGCATAAAGCCCTTGTCTAGTTTGCCAAGTGTCCACACCTGCAGGAGCATTAAATGGGTCTCGCCAGCCAGCAAGCCTATCGTTTGCATAATCGGTAAAACCAATAACGGAAAAAACAGCCGCTGCAACTGGAATTAAAATATATAAAAAATATCTTAATTTTACCCCACCAATAAAAAGCATTACTGCTGCTATTAACAAAATAATTATGGTGCAAGAAAAATGTGGTTCAAGTATCAGCAAAGTCCCAGTAAAAGCTAAAATTATTAAAAATGGTAAAATTCCTTTTTTAAAACTATTCATTTTATCAAAATTTTGCGTTATAATATGGGAAAAAGCAAGAACAATTGCAAATTTTGTAATTTCTGAAGGTTGAAACCCTAATGGGCCGATTTGTATCCAACGTCTAACCCCATTAATAGGAGGCATTAATAAAACTACAACTAAAAGAATTGTTGAAATTATCAAAAACGGCATATAAAAAACTCTTAAGGTTTTATGATTAATTTTTGATATCAAAAACATGACAGCTATCCCAATAGCTGCAAATATCATTTGACTTCTTATGAAGAAAAAACTATCATTATGATGAAAATAATAGGCATTGGGGTAACTAGCAGAAAACATCATTATTAAACCTATAGTCACAAGCGTGAGCACAAGAAACATAAATGAAAGATCTAATCCCGAGTGAGCTG
>JAIRZH010000080.1 GCA_031267335.1 Oscillospiraceae bacterium
TTTTCTTCCTAAGCCCGGACGAAAATTCAAGCGAATAAATATCGTCGCGGGTCAAATTAACGGAAAATCAGTCGCGGTTAAAATGTACGATTGGGCGATGACTGCGGTGTCTTTTCAAGTTTTCAAATATGAACTTTGCCCAATTTTACGTGAAAATAGCACAGTCTATATGGATAACGTCAGTTTTCACAGAAAATTAGAACTCAAAAAATTGCACACCTTTATAAATGCCATATCGTTTGGCTTCCGCCATATTTTCCAGACAAAAATAAGATCGAAAAACTATGGGCGAATTTAAAAAATTGGTTACGTTTAAATTCTAAAAATTACTTAACAATCCAAGCTGCTATCAAGGCTTATTTTAAATCGGAATAGCTATACTTGAGCGATCGATATATTTGAGCGATATTGTATTAATTCATTTTTTTATTTGCAAGAGTAAATTAGTCGATTTAAATTCTTCATTTATAGAGGTGCACCAATTTGATTTCAATCTACCCATCAAACGAAACAGCATTTGCAGACAACGGACTAAAGATTCTAAAACCAATAAAAGCTATAATTTACAAAGAAGACAATGGAGATTATTTTCTTGATTTGCGTGATGATTTAAAAAATCTTGATTATTATCAGTCTGGAAACATTGTAAAAGTATCAACACCCTGGGGAAACCAGTGTTTCAGACTTAAAAATCCAAGTATTGAAAACAAAAAAATTAATGTTAGAGCGCAGCATCTGTACTTTGATTCAGAAAACTATATCATAAAAGACAGTTATGTCGCAGATAGAAACTGCAACGATGCCCTTGATCACTTAAACAGTGCAACTGATATTCCCTCTTCGTTTACAACACTTTCTGATGTGTCACAAGTGTTTTCAGTTATAGATGTGTCAGGAAATCCCTTTCAGAGGCAATTAGTGATGTAATAGAGCGTTGGGGCGGGCATCTTGTCAGAAATAACTGGGCGATAGAAATAAGGCAAAGTATTGGTCAGGATAGAGGAGTAAACCTTACTTACGGCAAAAACATCGTAAACATAAAAGCAGATGAAAATTGGAGCGATGTCTGTACAAAACTAATGCCAGTAGGAAAAGATGGCCTTCTTTTGCCAGAAACTTGGCTTTTCATCGACGAATAGCTGTATGACATTCCGTACACGAAGGTAATTTCATTTGATCAAAGCAGTATTAATCAAGAAGACTTTTCAGATGGAGAAGGCAATGTTGATGAATCATCATACAATGATGCCTTAATATCAGATCTAAGATCAAAAGGATTAAATTATCTTAACGAAAACAGTACACCAAAAGTAAATTATACACTTGATGCTTATCTTAAAAACATTTCTGATGTCGGAGATACAATTTTTGTAAAGCATCCAAAATGTAAACTAGATTTGATTACAAATGTAATTGCTATTGAATTTGATGTAATCAGACAGCAAATTACAAAAATTGAATTCGGAAACTTTAAAAATAATCTTAAAAATCTACTCAATACTGTTGAGAATAAAATCATCGAAAAAGTTGAAACTTCAGAACAAAACGTCACTGCAAAACTTGGAAAAGAACTTTTACAAGCGACAAATTCCATAAAAGATAAACTTGGAAGCTCTTATGTCATAGTTGAAGGAGATAAAATTTTAATTCTGGATAAGCTCCCGAAAGAAGAGGCCGTAAACGTGATGATAATAAACTCGGGAGGAATTGGTTTTTCTAACACGGGGATAAACGGAACATTCATAAGCGCTTGGCTTATTGGCGGAATTCTAGACATGCAAAATATCAATGTCATAAATTTAGTCGCCGATATGATTAAAGGTGGCACACTTAAACTTGGTTCGAGCTTGCATGAAAGCGGAATCTTGGAACTTTACGATGAAAGCAATACTTTAATTTTTCAATTTGATCAGAATGGAATCACGATTTACTGTGATGATGGCAGGATAATAAAGCTCAATGATAAAGTTGGACTGTGTGGATATGATTCAGACGGAACACCTGCATTTTGGAGCAACATTGATGAGTTTTATATGAGAAAATGTGTTGTTGAAAGTGAACTTACGATTTCTGAGAAATTGAAATTTATTCCGATAATTACAGATTCAAATACCGGAATCGGGGTTGTGGCGATAATTTAACTAATGCACAATGTACAATTTACAATGTACAATTATAGAATTTATTTCTAAAAATACCGGCCTCTCAATCGAGCAAATTCAAGCTCTTAAACAATAAAACTTGGCAAAAGATTAATAAAATCAGCATTAAGATTGGTGTAATCAGCAAAAAATAAAGAAAATTCCGCAATCTCGTACGAAAATCGTACGGGATTTTGTTGTTCAAAAAGAAATCTTGTTTGTTCAAGCATTATCCACAATTTTCTAATCTAATTTCTAATTTAAAAAAATAGAAAAATGGATAATTTATAAATCTTAAAAATATTAGAAACTAAAATTCAAAAAAGAAGGTAAAATCATGGGAACTTCAGCAGAAATGTCAACAAGTAACCAGTATGTAAAATACAATATTTCGGTTACACAAAACTCACAAAATATTTCAGAAAACTATTCTAATGTTACAGTTTCAGTTTACTTCTATAGAACAAATTCCGGTTATAAAACCTACGGAACGGGCAACGTTTGGTGCAAAATCAACGGAACTCAATATTCCGCAAGTATTTCAAGCAGTCAGAAAATTACAAATTCAGGTATAACTTTATTTTCAAAAACTCTTGATGTTACCCATAATTCAGATGGATCTAAAACACTAATCTGCTCTGCTTGGATTAGCATCGATACGCCACTTTCTTCAAGCGAGCAAAGCTATTCTCAGACTTTATCAACTATTCCTCGTTCTGCCACTTTTTCAGATGCAACAAATTTTAATGACACTGAAAATCCAAAGATCTATTTTAACAACCCTGGGGGCTTCAAATTATGCCTGAAAATGGAAGCAGGCGGAGACGTCGAGCTCATCATGAGAGATAACATTTATCCTTCAAGCCCATGCACCTTCAGTTTGACGACGGCCGAAAGAAACTCTCTTCTTCAATTGGCATCGAATTCCAATACTTTAAGCGTAAGGTTTACTGTCGGGACTTATTTGACAGGTACTGCGGGAGATTGGAGTTACGGCGATCGTACCATGACGGTTACCAATGCGTATTCAGGTTTTACTTCTAGCCAATTATCGTATCAAGACACAAATTCAAGTATCGTAGCGATTACCGGTGATAACCAACAAATCGTAAGAAATCAGTCTAATCTTCAAATAAGTTTTACATCAGCGACTTCAAAAAAATATGCGACTATATCAAGCTATCAGATAACTTTTAACGGTTCAACCACCACAAAAACTTCGTCAGGAAGCATAAGCTACGGAACAGTAAACTCAGGCAGTAATTTAAGCGTAAGCATAAAAGCTATAGATTCAAAAGGAAATTCAACGACTGCAATTAAAACTATAACTTTTCTGGATTGGATAACTCCGACGGCTACAATTATCGCGAACAGAAAGAATAATTTTGAAGCAGAAACTTATTTGAAAGTTAGTGTTTTGATTTCAAGCGTAAACGGAAAGAATTCTCTTCAAATCTTGCAGTACAGAAATAAAAAGAGTTACGACAGTTCATATGGAAGCTGGACTGATCTTCCGAACAATACTCAAATCACAATTTCCATCGATAGTACCGTTGCCTGGAATTTTCAGATTCAGCTTTCAGATAAATTTGGCTCTAACAGCTACAGTTTTACCATTGCCAAGGGTCAGCCGATAATGTTTTTTGATACTGACAAGATCAGCGTTGGCGTAAATACTTTCCCGGATAGAAATAATTTCTTTCAGGCTTTAAATATTGAGTCTATCGGAGTTTTAAGAACAAGCAGTACGAACACGGGATCAAACTACATTTACGGCAATACTTACTTTTCAAATCCGTCCGGTTCAACGACGACAACATCGATTTCCAATAATTTAAGTTTATCAACTGCGGCAAAGCAATATATCTCTCAGTTTATATATCCCGTCGGTTCAATCTTTATGTCGATCAGCTCAACAAATCCAAGCAGCTATTTTGGCGGTTCTTGGAGTTTGTGGGGTTCAGGAAGAGTTCCGGTCTGCGTAAACACTTCTGATTCAGATTTCAGTTCTTCAGAGAAAACCGGCGGAGCTAAAACTGTAACACTTACTACTTCGCAGATACCAAGTCATACACATGGTCTTGCGAGAGCTCCGGCGGGAAGCGGGTATAAAGAAAGTTGCGGGTACACGACAACTGCGACCAGAGAACAAACGACTTATTCTGATTCTACCGGAGGAGGAAGCTCTCATAGTAATTTGCAACCGTATATAACATGTTATATGCTGCTATATAGCTGTTTCAATTGAAAATAAACCCTAATAGTTCTCTGAATCATAACGCTTAAATTCATATACGATCATTCAAAGGACTATAATTAGAGCTTATTTTCAACCGAAACAGCTATACATGTTAAATAGAATGATAGATATAGTTATTTAGGAAACACTCCCGCCTCTCAAGTCAATAACGCGGGTTCGATTCCCGCACGAGTCACCAAGTATTATTTAAAGCCTGCTCCTACTACTGTTTAATAGACAAGTCTATTGTGTATTACTTCGTTCTAATTTCTATTCATAAACAAATTTAATGATTCTAAATTTGATTCGGTTGTTAAATTCTTTTAATATTCTGTGAAATTTTCGTGATCAGAAAAGGTATAAGATTTTCTAAATCTCATTTAATGCATAAAATTGTTGTAAGTTTAGTTATAAATTTTTGGTTTTTTGGACGTGATTTGTCGTTTTGATTTATTTTATGACACCGATTATTTAGAATCTCTAGTTATTTTAAATAGCAGGAACAGGTCTTAAATCAGAAATGGTTACAGTACCGTTTTTAGGCATAAGCTTTAACTTGTTTTTAATTAGTGCCATTTTTCAGAGAAATATTTCAACTTATTTAAATTTTATTTTTATGTTTGTATTGATTTATAAATAAAAATATTGGAAACAATTAAAAATTTATAAATATACTCATTCGAATTCAAATGCCGAAATCAAAATTAGAATTAAATTCATTCAAAGCTCAAGCGAAATCATGCTAAACGATGATTTTTCAGATTTCAATAAATTCAGAATTTCATTTTGAATGAGTATTAAGTTAATAAAAGTCTAATTTTTTAAAATTTTTGTTTGCACATTCTTTAATTAACACATATTACGATATTATTTAACATATTAATTCAAAACAAAGATACGAAAATAGTTTGTAATTTTTCACATTTAAATTAGTTTTATGTGTCTTTTGTTTTGAATTTTCGTTCTCAAGGAGTTAAATAGTTTGAATCATCTGGTCGAAGAACGTGCAATTGAATTGGGAAATTATATTGCGCAAAACAAAACCACGGTTCGTAGTGCTGCTAAAATGTTTGGAATCAGCAAAAGCACCGTACACAAAGACGTTTCTGAAAGATTAAGAAATATAAATTTAAGACTTTATTCGGAAGTTAAAAATATATTAGAAATCAACAAATCTCAACGCCATATACGTGGAGGATTGGCGACAAAACATAAATATGCCGAAGCGGCGGCGCAACGTGTTGCGATTGCAAAATAATTTCTAAATTAACTTAAATTTGAATAAAATATACAGCAAATAGAAAAAATTACAAGATGCATAAGAATCTATTTTTTTCAAGTCGAGCGGTAAGAATAAAGATTTAACATTTCTAAAGCAGCATATATACATATTCAAACTGAAATTCTGGATTTATTGAAATCTGAAAAATCATTGTTTAGCACGATTTCGCTTGAGCTTTGAATGAATTTAATTTTAATTTCGATCTCGGAATTTGAATTCGAATGAGTATATAGTCAAAATTTTAATTCTGCAATTGTAATTAAAAATATATTACAATTATTCGTTTACCAAAATTTTGTATTGCTTAGAAATATTTATCAAGCTCTTGGGAATTTAATTTTGTTTTATCAAACTCACGTAAATTTAAATCCTAAAATTTAATTTTGGGATATTTTAAAAATAAAATTTTTATTTTTTAAAAAAGGTGTTTAATTAAACGTTGAAAATTTTTGTATTAACACGCAAAAAAATAATGATAATTTTATCAACATTCAGTACTGCTATATTAGCTATATTGCTTTTTTTTAATGGTAATTTTTTATTTGCAATTAAAAAAAATAAAAAATTGCCAATTTATAAAATTGGGACAGAAGAAAAATTTGTTAGTTTATCTTTTGATGCAGCATGGGGCAATGAGCAAACTGAAAATTTATTAAATACTTTAAAAAAATTTGATGTAAAAACTACTTTTTTTTTAACTGGTTTATGGGTTGATAAATATCCTGAATCTGTTAAAGCAATCTATGAAGCCGGCCATGACGTTGAAAATCACTCAAATTCTCTTCCACACATGCCAAAATTAGATTCCGAAAAAATGCGTGACGAAATAGAAAAATGCAATGAAAAAATCAAAAAT
>JAIRZH010000084.1 GCA_031267335.1 Oscillospiraceae bacterium
AGAAATGGGTACAAAGAGTAAGGCTTTGAATAAGAACTTAAGCTTACCTAAATGTGGCAAACGTAAAATTAGTTAATTCTTTAGGAGTACCCGTTTCTAAAAATGGGTACTCTCAAAGAAACAGCGGCTTACGGTGGCTCGTTGCACTTCGCCAAGGCGCCGCAGACAAGTGTCGCTTTAATATAATAAGGATTATATTAAAATACATGTCGTAAAATTTTAGAAAAACTTCCAATACTCGAATACGGAGCATCTCTTTTTGCCAAGATTGTTCCGAAAATTTCGAGGTTAAATTTTAATGCAACAGAAAAATTGAGTCAAATTATAAAAGAATCTAAAAATAAGATAAAAATATATGCTGTTAGCGGAGACGAAAAGGATTTTTTAAGTTTTGAAAGTTCCGAAGAATTAATTAATCTTCTTAGAGTAAATCATTGTGAAGTAGTTATCAAAAGAAATTCAGAGCATAACGACACGCAGAAAATGGTCGGTGGCTCGCAAAACACAATTTAACTTTTAAAAAAGACTCTTCATCCAATTTAAATTACGAAAAATTTGTGGTACAATTGTGGACTTTTTCCAAAACATCATAGCTGTATAATAAAGATTTGATTTTATGAAATATTAAAGCAATTTGACAGATATGTGATGGAAATTAATAGAAAATTTTTGACAATTTTTATTTGATCTTATATAATTAAAATTTATATTAAGATTTAGCTTCGGTAAATTAAATTTTAGGTGATTTTAATGAAAAAAATAATTAATTTAAATTTCATTTTTAAATTAATATCATTAATAACAAAATTTATTTCAAAAGACATTTTTTTAAAAAAAACTAATCAAAAAAAATCCTTAAATGTCGATATAGAACCCAAAAATAATGTTTTTAAAAATTTTAAGACAAAAAGTATTTTAAAAATTGGAATGCTTAAAAAAATTTTTATTAAAGTTTTAGTGGTTATTTATATATTAAATTCGGCAAAAAATTCCGCAAAAGCTAACGATTGTTTGGGCCGTTCGGGCCAACTAGTTGCTAGAGAAAAAAAGAACATAGACAAAAATAAGCCAAAAGAAAACATGAAAAAAAGCAAAAATAAAGTAGAAAAAGAAAATAAAAATAAAAAATCATTTAATAAAACAATTGAAAAATTAATTCCGTGCTTTGTTTTAACGGCAATAGGGTATTTAGCTTATGGTAAAATTAAATCAAAGCAAGATCAACTTGAAATTAAACTCGATAGAATTATTCAAAGCAGAACCGATGAAAAATTAAAATATTTAGAATTTGAAAAAAATTTTAAAAAAGATTATGACTCAGTTTATAAATTTTTAGAGGAGCAAAGTAAAAAAAATGAAGAAATTGAAAATTTGATGAAAATTCAAAGCAGATGCGTAACCGATGCAGATATGTTGAATGCCATTTTCAAATCGTTACGCGAATATAGTCTACTCAGAAAAGAGTTAATAATAAAAGAAAATTTTTGTGGTTTTTATTTATTTGACAGACATGTTCACATGCCAATTTGTTCATATGCGTCTTTCGCTAATGGGCAAAATAATGGCAATGAAGAAAAAATTATTAACAAAATTTTAATAACTTTAACAGTGTTTGAACAAGGGTTAAGCGAATTATTGAATTTTGTAAAAGCGCGCGGCAAAATTGAAGCCATGACATCAAAATATTTTGTTCTTTTTCGCGAAGCAGCTTACAGTTTATTTCTGCTTAGTACTGAAGACGAAAATGAAAAAAATTTTTTGTCATCTTTAATAGAAATTAATGCAGAAACTTCTTCAATAAGAATTCATGCAGAAAATTCTTCTTTTAAAGAGATTACTGAAGCTATCGATAAATTACTAAAAATAATTAAATATTCAATTGCTAAATTTAAAGATAAAAAAAATAATGTAAAAGATATTAAAGAATGTTTTAACAGTAAAGATTTCTCTTGGGACATTAAAAATTACTCGAGTTTTTTAGGTGTTTACTATAATTTTGTAGATAATATATCTTTTTTGTACGAAAAAGGTTTATAAATAAATTAAAAATAAAAGCATGTACAGTTAGATTAAAAAACGCATGATATAAACTATTAACTTTTTTTTAATTTCCATGTGCCAGGTTTAATTCCTCCGTCTTCAGACGGATAGCTTTAGCTCGTTTTCGCTCTTTTTGATTTTTACTTTATCTAAATTTGTTTATTTCCTTACATACTTTAGCCGTCTTTAGGCGGTAACAAATCTTTCGTCTTCAGACGAAAGTGGTTAATTAAATGATTTGCTGCTTTAGAGATATTAAACAGGCTTTTAAAGCTTCTGCTAAAAACAGAAGCTTTAATTTAGAACTTGTTCCTGCTGCTCGACCATATTTCGATATTTTTATTTTGTATTATGTTAATTTCTTACAATACAGCAGTACAAGTTTTTGATTTAAATCTTTGATTATTTTTAAAAATCATTACATTTTTTGAATATCAATTTCTGCACTGACTTTTTCTTCTAAAATTAATGCTACTGATAAATTACTACTAATCCCAATTTTGATTGTGTCATTTAATACAAAATTTATAATTGTATTGTCGTAAATTAATCCATTAGTTACCGTACCATCGGTTAATACTTCTAATTTTTTTTGTATATATGTTGTGGTAACCGATGAGTTATTTCTTAAAATAGATAATGTTACAATTAACATTGAATAATCATTTAATGTTAATTCATTGCTCGGATCAGCAACCTTAGCAATATTTATAAAATAATTAACTTGATATGTTCCTTCATTTCCATTTTGTGGGATCACTAAACTATTTTCTTCAACATCTGGGGATACTTGGTTGTTTGAAAGTTCCAAACTCATAGGAACAACATTATTAATTTCTGGCGTAGTTATCGTTATTGTTCCACCAACATTATTTTGTATTCCGCCATAAATCGACGTACCCGCTGGACCGGTTGCTCCTGTCGCACCCGTTGCACCTGCTGGACCTGTTGCACCATCTAAACCAGTTGCACCAGTTTGGCCGTTAGGACCTGTTGGACCTGTTGGGCCTGTTGGTCCCGCTGGGCCAGTTTCGCCTGTTGCTCCTGTTGCACCCGCTGGACCTGTTGCACCATCTAAACCATTTGATCCTGCTGGACCCTCTGGACCTGTTGCACCATCTAAACCATTTGATCCTGCTGGACCCTCTGGACCTGTTGCACCATCTAAACCAGTTGCACCTGTCTGACCAGTCGCACCTGTTGCACCATCTAAACCATTTGATCCTGCTGGACCCTCTGGACCTGTTGCACCATCTAAACCAGTTGCACCGGTTTGGCCAGTTGCGCCTGTTGCACCCGCTGGACCAGTTTCGCCTGTTGCACCCGTTGGACCTGCTGGACCGGTTGCACCATCTAAACCAGTTGCACCTGTCTGACCAGTCGCACCTGTTGCACCATCTAAACCATTTGATCCTGCTGGACCCGTTGCACCCGCTGGACCTGTTGGACCTGTTAAACAACAATGATTTGAATCATATGAACAATATGGATCACATGTTTTTTGGTTATAAAAGTTGTCAAAATCATTTTCATCAAAATTATAATCAAAATTATCCATATTTTCTAAATCAAGGTCATCATGGTCAAAGTGATTAGTGTAATCTTCGTATTCATTCATATCATAATAATTGTACATTTATTTTCCTCCTGTATTTTCAAAATTTCCTAAATTTAAAAGATCTTTCCATCAATAAAATATGATTTTAAAATATTTTATGTGATTTTATGAAAATTTAAATTTTAGTTATTTTAGATAAAAAATTTATAAAACATTAAAAATATATCTAAAATTATCGCAAAATAAAAATTTCAAGAGGTTGCACAGGTTCTTAGAACTTGTTTTGATATTTCTTAGTGCAGATTTGATGATAAAATTTTTAATTTTCATGTGCCAAGTTTAATTCCTCCGTCTTCAGACGGATAGCTTTAGCTCGTTTTCGTTCTTTTTGATTTTCACTTTATCTAAATTTGTTTATTTCCTTACGTACTTTAGCCGCCTTTAGGCGGTAATAAATCTTTCGTCTTCAGACGAAAGATTTAGTAACGGCTGAACGCCGCCTAAAAGTCCTTAGCTAAAGCAAACTAAACGTCATTTTTTTCGATTTTGAAATGATTTTTGTCGCCTTGTTCAAATTGTTTTTCAATATACTCTTGAATCATTTCTTTAGTAACACTACCAACCGTTACACAAAAATATCCTCGTGCCTACAAATATTGGCCCCAGTATCTTTTACTAAGTTCTTTGAATTCATCTTGTAATAGTTTCGAAGATCTTCTTTTAAGGTATTGCACAAGTTTATTTGGAGCAAGATTAAGGCCTGTTCCCACTATTTTGGAATGACAAAATTTCGAGTAATTTTTGGTTTGGGCAAGGAAAATTTTTTCACAATACTGACGTATTGTGAAAAAATTTAACGTAGTACAAATCAAAAAG
>JAIRZH010000128.1 GCA_031267335.1 Oscillospiraceae bacterium
AAAAGCTACTTTCTGATGAACAAAAAGAAGAAAATCAAATTATTTCAAGTTATAGAATCAAAGTCGAACATGCAATTTGTGGAATTAAGCGTTTACGTTGTTTAACTGATGTTTTTAGAAAAAAGAAGGGTGTTACCTTGTTTCGGGTTGCTTACGGAATTTGGAATTTGCATTTAAACTTTGTTTAAAGTTGTGATGTTGTGTATTACTTCATTCTAATTTCTATTCATGAACAAGTCTAATCTGTATTACTTAGAAATATTAGACAGGTTCTAAGAATGTTTAGAAGGAAATTTAATTTTATGTAAATTCGGAATATAATCAGATTAAAACCTAACACATGAAAATTAAAATTTATAGTTTTATGTTAATATAAGAACTGTTATGAAAAAAAAATTAAAATTAAAAAATTTTCCTAAAAAATTAATCGGTGAAATTTTAAATTTTCCGAATTTATTAACTTTTGCAAGAATTGTACTTATTGCACCTTTCGTTGTATTTATACTAAAAAATAATTATAAACACGCCGGAATAATTTTGGTCTTTTCAGCTTTAACAGATTTTTTTGATGGTTTTATAGCAAAAATCACTGATCAGCGAACAAAATTTGGAGCTATACTAGATCCGGTTGCCGACAAATTTACGCTTCTTGCTGTTATTATATGCATTGGAATAAAATTTTCAGGTATAACATGGTTTATTTTAATTTTAATTGCAAAAGAATTGTGTATGTTATTTGCTGGAATCTGGCTATTAAAAAACGGGAAAACTCCATTTAGAGCCAAATGGTATGGTAAAATCAGTACTGCATTTTTTTATTTTTCAATTATAATTATAGTAACTGTAAAGGCTATATGGGGGATAGAAAATCAATTTTTAATAAATTTACTTATGATTGTAAATTCTATATTAATGATGCATAGTTTATTTAGATATTTTATAGATTTTTTGCATATTTTTTAAAATAAATTAAGAATTTTTGTCGTTAAAAAACTTATCTGATATTCTCGAAATATCACATATTTAATTAAGAATCTGTCTTAGAGCCTGTCTAACCTTCTGAGCAATACAGAATTAAAAATTTTAGTTAAATATGTGCTACTAAAGAGATATTAAACAGGTTCTTAATGAATATTAAGCTATTAAAAGTTTTTTCAGAGATAACCTTATTTTAATTGAAGATTTGAAATTTTTTAAATAAATAATTCGATCTTTTATTTAAGGATTTTTGATAGTGCCCTAAAATTATATAAATCTAAATTCCCTGCCAAAAAATCTAGTATTTATAGTATAACCAACTAAAATTTTATGTATATCGCTAGGGCTTGTTCCCACTATTTGAAATAACAAAATTTCGAGTAATTTTTGGTTTGGATAAGGAAAATTTTTTCACAATACTAACATATTGTAAAAAAATTCAACGTAGTACAAATCAAAAAGTACCGAAATATGGTCATTAAACAGTAGTGGGAACAAGCTCTAATTTTCCCATTTTGATGCGTTTTAAAATATTTTTTATTTATTGATTCATCCAACTTTTAGTTTTTTTAAAACTGAAGTTACTGTGTCGCGATGAACTTTTAGCTGACGAGAAATCGTCCGTGTTCCCGCACCATCGACAGACTAATTTAATTTCCATGTGCCAGGTTTAATTCCTCTGTCTTCAGACGGATAGCTTTAGCTCGTTTTCGTTCTTTTTGATTTTTACTTTATCTAAATTTGTTTATTTCCTTACGTACTTTAGGCGCCTTTAGGCAGTAACAAACCTTTTGTCTTCGGGCGAGAGTGGTTCAGTTTTTTCAAAACGAGTCCCCCGAAAAAGCCTATCTGATATTTCTAGCAGTGCAGATTTTACGATAAAATTTTTAAAAATTTAAAGCGTAAAGAAGGCAAATACTGATGTATTTAACTGACGATCAATGTAGAATTTTAAAATTTTAACTAATAGTGTTGCTTAAGAGATATTTGCAGGCTTTCAAAGCAATTTAATCATTTTTTTTGAATTTTAATCATAGCTTATATAACCGGACAAGTCATTTTTAGATCTGTTCTAAAATATAAGTAAATCTATTTTTATAAAAAATTTATAAAGTTTTATGTGATTTTTTAGTTTTATAAAATTTAAATTATGTTTATGAATAACTTAAACAAACCTAAGGATTTTTAAAATATGGAAAATATAAAATCTTGGATTTTTTCTATTGTTTTGGCATCAATTACATATTCGTTAATAGATTTTATTTTGCCATCTAGCAACAAAAAAACAGCACATTTAATTCTAAATATGTTTTTCTTATTGTGTGTGTTAATGCCTTTAAAAAATATAAATTTTAATAAAATTTTGCCTGATTTTGAAAAAAAAAAATTGAAAATCAAATTAATTCAAGAATTGAATATGTAATTAAAAAAAATATTGAATCTGTAATTTTAAAATTTTTAAAAAATAATGGTGCTAAACCAAAAAAAATAAACATAAGTATTGATGAAAGCTCTGAAATTCCAGTGTTTTGTAAAATTGATTTAATTTCATCTAATGAAAAACCGGAGATGTTAGAACAAAAAATTGAAAAAGAATTAAAAATTAAATCCAAAATAAATTTTGCGAAATAGAAGTTTAAAATATCAGGAGTAATGAATTTGGAAGTTATAAAATTTAAAAATATATTAAATTGTTTTAATCAAATTTTAGAAGATAAAAAGAAACTTTTTGCATTAGCGATTTTCGGGGCAACGTTAATTATTTTGCCAAATTTTTTTTCGTATAAAAAAAAAGCTTATATTTCACGTGAAAGCTTTGAAAATTATGAAAAAAAAATACAATTCGAAATAGAAAATATAATTTCTAATATTCAAGGCGCCGGAAAAGCTAAAATTTTTATAACTTTTGTTGGAAGTTCACAAAATGTATACGCTACTGAAAATAAAGAAAATAAAGAATCAACAGCTGAAAAATATGAAAGCAATACAATTCATAAAAAAAAAAGTGAGGATTGTGAGAAAAAATATATTATTACCAAAGAATCAGATGGCTCCGAACATCCGCTCGAGCTTAAAAAAATTTATCCAAAAGCAAATGGAGCAGTTGTTATTTGCAAAGGCGCAGACAATTTGGAAGTGCGTAAAAAAATTACAGAAGCTATTTCGATAGCTCTAGGAATAAATACAAATAAAATTTGTGTTACAAATTAAATTTAAAAACGGAGGATATTTTATGAAACCTATTAAAATTAACAGAAGGCAGATAGTTTTAGCATCATTAGTTCTTGCACTTGGCACAGCGGTATATTTAAATTGGCAATTTTCGCCTAAAAGTATAATAAAACCATTTTCCAAAGAAGTTATTACACCACTTAATGAGGAAAATTTAGATTTTAGCAATTTTTCAAATAATGAAAAAAATAAAAATAATTCAAAGTATTTTGAAAACGCACGTCTAAAACGCCAAGATGCTCGTGAAAAAAGTTTAAAATCAATTGAAGAAATTCTTTCAAATAACGAAATTGATGACAAAACTAAATTTAATCTTTCTAAAGAATTGTCGGAACGTTCTCAACAAATTTTGACAGAAACAAATATTGAAAATGTAGTGGACGCCAAACTTGAAACTAAAAATTGTATAGCTATGATGAACGGAAAAGAATGTACTTTAATCGTTTCTAAAGAAGGTAAATTTGAACAAAATGACGCCAATATAATTTGTGACGTAATTAGATCACTAGCGAAATGCAAGAACGAAGAAATTAAAATTATACCAAGATAAAAACGTTATTTTTCGAACTTGCTTTTAGTAAACTGAAATATAAATTTTTAGAATCTTTCTTATTAGAGCCTATCTAGGGCCTGTTTCCACTACTATTTAACGACCATATTTCGGTACTTTTTAATTTATACTACGTTAAATTTTTTTACAATACGTCAGTATTGTGAAAAAATTTTTCTTGTCCAAATCAAAAATTACTCGAAATTTTGTCATTTCAAATAGTGGGAACAGGCCCTAATATCTCTTTAGCAACACATATTTAACTAAAATTTTTAAAATTCTATATTGCTCGTCAGTTGAATACGTCAGTATTTGCTTTCCTCACGCTTTGAATTTTAAAAATTTTATCGTTAAATCTGTATTACTTAGAAATATCAGACAGGCTCTAAGGAAATTTCTAATTCTCATGAAAAAAAGTATCAAAAACTTTGGAGAGCAACAAAAACATAAGGGCTATTGCCTTGAATTGCCAGAAAATTTTGAAAAATTAGAACCTGTTTTCAAAAACGTTTCAAAAGTGTATGCAGATGAGAAAACATAAAAATATTTTCTTTATAAATAGTTTTAAAATTTAAAGTGTAAAGAAGACGAATACTAACGTATTTAAAACAATGCAGAATTTTAAAAATTTTGACTAAATATGCGCTGCTTTGGAGATATCTAACAGGCTTTAAACCGCCAGATTCTATGAAAATCGCCACTGACGTATTATGGATACTTTAACGAGCTTAAAATAAAAAAACAAAGTGTTCCGGAAAGTTTCGAAATAAGTCTATTTTGACCGAAATAAAAATAAAATTTGACTTATAATATTTAATTATGATAGATTTTTGTTCAGTGCGGGCGTAGTTTAGTGGTAGAATTTCAGCCTTCCAAGCTGATTATGTGGGTTCGATTCCCATCGCCCGCTCCATTGTTTTATGATTGATGCAGTTTGCGCCGATAGCTCAGTAGGATAGAGCAACTGCCTTCTAAGCAGTAGGTCGGGGGTTCGAATCCCTTTCGGCGTGCCAGACAATTTGTGAGAAATATTTTTTTGTGTTACGGTGGATATAGCTCAGTTGGTTAGAGCGCTGGATTGTGGATCCAGAGGTCGTCGGTTCGATCCCGATTATCCACCCCATTTGTTTTTATTTTATTGCAAATTTACCAGGATTTTTGGGCCGTAGCCAAGTGGCAAGGCAACGGACTTTGACTCCGTCATCCGATGGTTCGAATCCATCCGGCCCAGCCATACAAATTGTTGGGCTGTCGCCAAGTGGTAAGGCAACAGGCTCTGACCCTGTTATTCGATGGTCCGAATCCATCCAGCCCAGCCATTTGTGGTCCGCTAGCTCAGTTGGTAGAGCACTTGACTTTTAATCAAGGGGTCCGGGGTTCGAGTCCCCGGCGGATCACCAAATTTTAGAATTTGTTCCTATCAATAGATTTTTTTCGGTTGTGTTATTTTAGTTGAATGTACCAAAATTAAAGTTATAATTCCTGGTTTTAAAAATCCTGTCATGCGAAAAATAAACACAAAAAAAGCATAGATGAGATCCCGGTAACGATTTCAGGGCTTATTAACGGCAAATTTGTTAAGTTTACTATCGAGTTAAAAAATATATTTTTAGAATTTATTACACCAAGACATGCTGC
>JAIRZH010000144.1 GCA_031267335.1 Oscillospiraceae bacterium
TTTAGACGTAAGACTTGTGTAGTTTCACGTTCTTTGCAAATGATTGAGCTAACTACAATGCTATATGCTGCTATACATGTTAACAGAATGATAGATATAGTTATTTAGGAAACACTCCCCATATTTAGAGCCTATTTCTAAAAAAAATAAACAATACTAATAAATCAAAAAAATATTTGAAATTTTAGGGCCTATTTTCACTATTTAAAATGACAAAATTTCGAGTAATTTTTGGTTTGAATAAGGAAAATTTTTTTACAATACTGACGTATTGTAAAAAAATTTAACGTAGTATAAATCAAAAAGTACCGAAATATGGTCGTTAAACAGTAGTGGGAACAGGGGCCCAGATAGGCTCTAAGATAGATCGGTCTTCAAAACTGAAAGAAAAGCATTTTTCGGTATATCTATATTACCAAATTTTCGCATACGCTTTTTACCTTCTTTTTGTTTTTCTAAAAGTTTTCTTTTTCTGGTTATATCTCCGCCGTAACATTTTGCTATAACATCTTTTCGAAACGGGCTTACTGTTTCACGTGCTATTACTTTACCGTTTATATAAGCTTGAATAGCGATGGCAAATTGTTGCCTTGGAATTTTTTCTTTAAGTTTTTTAGCGATTTTTTTTCCTTGCGAATACGCTTTGCTTTCGTGAACAATAAGCGAAAAAGCATCAACAATGTTCCCGGCGATCATAATATCAAGTTTTACAAGATTTGATTTACAATAACCTTGTAATTCGTAATCAAACGAGGCATAGCCTTTTGTTTTTGATTTAAGTGTATCAAAAAAATCATATACGATTTCATTCAAAGGTAATTTATAACTTACATTTACTCTATCGGAATTAATATATTTAATTTCAATAAATTCTCCACGACGATCTTGGCAAAGTTCCATTATACAACCAATAAATTCAGCTGGTGCATAAATATTTGCATTTACTATTGGTTCTTCTGTATTTTCGATTTTATCATTGCTTGGATAATCAGATGGATTATCAATAAATACCGTTTCCCCAGTGTTTTTGTTAATTTTATAAACTACGCTCGGAGCTGTTAAAATTAAATTTAAGAAATATTCGCGTTCAAGGCGTTCACAAATAATTTCCATATGCAAAAGTCCTAAAAATCCACAACGAAAACCAAACCCTAAAGCCGTAGAGCTTTCTTGTTCGAAAGTTACAGAAGCATCATTTAAACGTAATTTTTCAAGTGCATCTTTTAAAAATTTGTATTTAGCACCGTCTGCTGGATAAACTCCACAAAAAACCATAGGCTTTACAGCACGATATCCCGGAAGTGCGTTTTCGGTCATATTTTCTACAAGTGTTATTGTATCTCCAACACGAGCCTCGGAAACATTTTTAATAGACGCAGCAACATAGCCCACTTGGCCTACGCTTAAACTTTGAGTGCTTTTTCTATGAGTCGGAAGAAGAAATCCGCATTCAGTAACAGTAAATTCAGAGCCTGTAGATAAAAATTTTATTTTATCTCCGGTTTTAACTGTTCCATCGACAATTCTTACATAAACGATGACGCCCATATATGGATCATAAAATGAATCAAAAACTAAAGCTTTTAGCGGATTTTTTATCTCGCCTTTGGGTGAAGAAACATTTTTTATAATAAGCTCTAATACTTTTTGGACATTCAAACCGGTTTTTGCCGAAATACAAGGCGCGTCCATCGCAGAAATACCAATAACATTTTCTATTTCATTAATAACTCGTTTTGGATCTGAATTCGGTAAATCGATTTTGTTTATTACTGGGAAAATTTCTAATCCTGCATCGATCGCAAGATAAGTATTGGCTACAGTTTGGGCTTCGACTCCTTGGGTAGCATCAACGACAAGAATCGCTCCTTCGCATGCCGATAAACAACGTGAAACTTCGTAATTAAAATCTACATGTCCGGGAGTATCTATTAAATTTAAAACATAATTTTCTTTGTTAAATTTATAAAATAACGTTACAGCACGTGATTTAATAGTTATTCCACGTTCTTTTTCGATTTCCATATTATCTAAAATTTGATCAGACATTTGACGTTTTTCTACAGAACATGTCAATTCTAAAATTCTATCAGCTAGCGTTGACTTTCCGTGATCAATATGAGCAATGATACAAAAATTTCTTATATTTTCTTTATGATTCATTTTATATTTTTCCTTTTTGATCGTCTTTGGTCGAACTTTGTAAATCGTTTGGTTCTATAGGATTTTTCGTTTTAGACTCTGGCAACATGAATCTCTTTATAAGAAAAAAATAAAAAAGTTCATGAGTACCCATAAAAATGTCGATGGCTTTTTTGCCTATAGTATTATTTTTATTTTCAAGATTAAATGAATATATATGCCCAAAATGATATCCAATTTTTGAAGCTTTATCGTTTTCTATGCGAAAATTTAAAGCATTAATACCGAGAAAACGTTTTTTAACTTTATTTTTTAAATTTTGGCTACAACCTAAACTGTTAAAAGTAAATAATCCGATTTTCTTTCTAAAATTTTCAGCTACTTCTTCATCATAATCACTAATTTTATCAGCGAATTCATTCATTAATCTGGCAAATTTTACAGAAGCATACGTAGCTAACAATCCGCCGAGGGAATGGCCTGTAAATAAAAAAATATCATATTTTTCATTTATTTTCGGTTGATTATAAAGAGTCCACGCGCATCCTTCGGCAAGTTTTGCTTGCCGATGTGGAACAATAATAGAAAACAAAAGGTATACTAAATTTTCTTGCCATGTTGTTTGAGTTGCAGTGCCACGAAATGCTATTACTAAACATTTGTCTTTACCCCAAAATTGTGCATAGAAATCTTCAAGTTTACATTCCCCGACCAATTCCCAGCCCTGAAGTTCTTCTTCGTTAATATTACAGTCTTTATATTTTGCAAAACCTGGATCATCTTCAAGCTTCTTTAAACAATCAGAGGCATAAAATTTCTGATCATCAGTGTTATTTTCGTTTTTTTGATCATCTAAAATTTTAATAGGACCACAGTATGATAAAACAGAAAATATTAAAAGAACACGTTCAGTGACTTCGCCGAAAATAGCAGGTTGAATAAAGTTTTGGTCATCTCCGTTTTGTTGTATTTTTTGTATTAAATTATCGGTTTTAGAACTATCGAATTGTTCGGTGGCAAAAATATTAATTTGAATACTAAAAAGTTTTACGAAAATCAAAATTATACTTAAAAGAAATCTTTTTTTAAATTTAAGCAATTATTTTCAACTCCATATCTATAAAAACATATACTGAAAATATCATAAAAAAACAAATTTGTAAAAAACAATTATAATCTCCGCGGTTATTATTTAGAATTTTCGAATATTAGACTTCTCACACAATTAAAAATGGATAAATTATAAAAATTGTAAAAAATTGTGTTTTAATTTGTTTAAAGATAGGTCCTTAAATATTTTTTTGTTAAATGTTTGTAATTTTCAACTCCGGGCTGATTAAATGGATTTAAGCCTAATAATAACGCTGAAAGTATACAAGATTTTTCGAAAAAGAAAATTATTTTGCCGAGTTCAAATTCATTAAATTCTTCGAATTTTAAAATCATACATGGTACACCTCCGTTTGAATGTGCTTCCACTGTACTTTCAAAAATTTTAGAATTTATATAATGAAAAGATTTGCCCGAAATTAAACTATTGGTTTTGTTTATTGGTATTATCGCGTCTTTTCCTGGTTTTTCGGAAAACAAAAAAGTCTCAAATAAAATTTTTGATCCTTCTTGTATAAATTGGCCTAAAGAATGTAAATCTGTAGAAAATAACGCAGAAGTTGGAAAAATTCCTTTACCGTTTTTCCCTTCGCTTTCGCCAAATAACTGTTTCCACCATTCCGAAAAAAATTAAGGCGTTGGTCAAAAACAGCTAATATTTCCACAGGGTATCCTAATTTATATAGGCATATCCTAGATGCTGCGTATTTAAAACATATATTATTTTTTGGGTCGAAAATTTTAAGTTTATGGCTAATTTTTTTGGCACCTTCGAATAATAAGTCTATATTCGTTCCACTGATAGCGATCGGCAATAAACCAGCTGCAGAAAGTACTGAAAATCGGCCTCCAATATTATCTGGGATTGTAAAAATTTCCCATTTTTTTTCGACAGCTCTATTTTTAAGGCTACCGGTTTCGCCTGTGACAGCGGTTATTCTTTCGTTTGCTTTAGAACCATACTTTTTTTCCATGAATTCGATTATTAATTCTAATGCAGAATTAATTTCTAGGGTTTCACCTGATTTAGAAATTACAATAACCCAAATACTTTTATTTTTATATTTTTCAATAGTATCCAAAATTGGTTCAGCGTTCATACTATTGCCTAAAAAAATAATGAAATCATTTTTTGGATTCAAAAATTCAATTGCCATTTTTGCCCCAAGATAAGAACCGCCAATTCCAATAACCAATACAATGTCAGTCTGAGATCTAATTTTTATTGCCGCGGATTTAATTTCTTCATTTATATTTGAATGTAGACAATCTATGCACCCAAGCATTTCAGAACCAAGGCACGAACGATTTTCGATGCTTTTATCGATTTCAATCAAGAGATTTTGGACATTATCATAATCAGGTTCAGGAATAATTTTTTTTAAATAATCATTGTTAAAAATCATTTTAAATCCATTATTAAATTTTGTTTAAATTAAATTATTAATTATCAAATATCAAAAATTTAATTCCTCAAGTTCATTAAACAATTTTGAATATTGTTCTATTGTAAGTTCTTTAAAATTGTTGATTTTATATTTTTTTCGGATTTTTTGGTAGATTTCAGGATCTTTGTTAGCACAATTTGTATTTATTATTTTTTCTAAATTAGCAACTTCAAAATCTGAAATTTTTTCAGTCTCATTTTCTGGAAGATCTTCGCCAGCGTAAATATATAACCCTAAACCATGCCTAGCTAAAGCTTTAGTTAAACTCCTTTGTATTGCTCTATTAGCATCAAAACTAGTGATATTTTCAAGTTTAATCGAACAATTCTTTGAATCCATTACTGGTAAATATTCAATATGTTCTAACTGATTTATCGTAACTCCGGTTTTTACCCAGCAAGTTTTACCATCTGTATGATAAAAAAGGCCATCATGATTTTCGTAAATTTTGTAATTTGTATCTGGAAATTTTTTTTTAACTTCTGCCCAAGCATAGGTCCAAGAAAGATAACTTAAGCCATTTTTTTGTCTTATATGTTCATTGACATTAATTTTAAATAAAGTTTCAAAAATTGATTTCTGTTTATCGAAAATTTGATTTGAATTTAATTCATTTAATAATTGATCTGATTCTGAATTTTCTTTTTGGTCAACAGAAGATTGATTTAATGATTTATCCAAAATTTTAAAAACCTCGTATGGAATTTTATTTTTTAAATTCTTAATAACTTGTTTTAATTAAGGATTGTTTTCACTATTTGAGTTGAATGGGTAGTACGAAAGCCTGTCTGATATCTCTGAAATAGCGTATATTTAGCCAAAATTTTTGAAAATAAATTTTGGATAAGCTTAACACATTATTTAATTTAAAGAAATTATTTTTTAATAAAAACAAAACTTGATATTTTCTCATAAATTTCATCGCTTATTTTACACGAAAAAACTTTTTCGAGCCTACGTGATTTTTTAATACGATTTATGCATTTTAAATCATCACAAATATAAGCACTACGGCCATCGAGATATTTAGATTCGCCTACATTTAACACTGTTATTTTAATTTCAAGAAATATTTTAGGAGTTCGGCAAATTCTTATGAAATCAGTTTTAATTTTATTTTTTCCACAAGCAATACATTTTCTTATAAGCATTATTTAAATTCCAAAAACTAAAATTTTTATCCAGGCGGCCAATTCATTTTACGATTGCCTAAAATATGAAAATGCATATGCATTACACTCTGACCTGCACTTGGCCCTATATTACTAACTATTCTATAATCTTTTAAATTAAATTTTAAAACAATTTTTGGAATATTTTCAAAAATTTGCTTTATATAAATACTATTATTTTCATTAATTTCATTTACTGAATCAATATGTTTTTTAGGGATAATTAGTATATGGAAAGGAGCTACTGGATTTAAATCTTCAAAACTAATAGTTAAATCATCTTCAAAAATAATTTTAGTGTTTATTTCTTTTTTAAAAATTTTACAAAAAATACATTCCATAAACCGTTACCTCAAAAAAATTTTAGTTTTAATCTTTATTAACTATCTAAAGTTAAAATATCTTAATACAATTGAAAGATTTTGATAATTCTGAAAATACACACTAAATTTATAGCCTGTTTTTAATTTTTTGTTAAATCGATTTTGAATTTAGTTGATTTTACGGCTTTTGAAGAATCGTTTTATTTCAACAACTCAGGCCAATTATAAGTGGAAATATTTTGAATACGTCTCTAAGTCCTTTAAAAGTATATCAGCATTTTTTAATATTTTATTGCCAATTTCTTGTATTTTATATCATAAGATACGTTTATTTTTATAACATAATTTACAAGTTATTTTCAAATTTTTTTTAATTAAGTTATTATAGCCATACTCTTTAATATGTATTTTGATAAATTTAAATATATAGCTATGACGTTTAAAAAAAATTAATAGCTATATCACGCGTTTTTTTGTAATAACTATGATATGCTTTTCATTTTAGTTTGTTTATAAACTTTTTTTTTCAAACAACATAGCTATAACAAATAACGTCAAATTCGCAAAAAAAAATTGACTTTTATTTTTTTAAAACGAAAATGAAAGATATTGGCTCGGTGGTCAAGAGGTTAAGACACTGCCCTTTCACGGCGGTAACACGGGTTCGATTCCCGTCCGAGTCACCATTTTAATAAACACTACATAAGGACATATAGCTCAGTTGGTTAGAGCGTTCGTTTCACACGCGAGAGGTCATAGGTTCAAGTCCTGTTATGTCCACCATTGAAAAATAAACAAAATTATAAATCACGGGCAATCAGAAATGAATTTTGGGAAAAATCAAAGATCATGCAACGAATCATAAGCGCGATCCAAATATAAAGAATATAAAAACACAATCAGTGGAGGAAAAAAACTTTTAAAGTCTGTCCAATATTTCTAAAGCAGCGCATATTTAATTAAAATTTTTAAAATTCTGTATTATTTGCCGGTTAAATACGTCAGCATTTACCTTATTCGCGCTTTAAATTTTAAAAATTTTATCATAAAATCTGCATTGCTAAGAAATATATTAAACAAGGATTTTAAAAATTATTTGATAAAATTTGTGATTTGACCTAAAACTTTAAGTTGTGTTATTTTTATTTTTTTGATATATTTTAAAAACTTATATTAATAAAATTTATTTTTAGCATCAGGAGGTGGTAAAATGAAGGTAAGAGCATCTGTTAAAAAAATTTGTGATAAGTGCCATGTTATTATTAGGAAAAGAAGAGTTATGGTAATTTGTTCAAATCCTAAACACAAACAAAGACAAGGTTAAATTATTCAGGAGGTGTATTAATGGCGCGTATATCGGGCGTGGATTTACCTGCGAAGAAACGTATTGAATGCGGATTGACATATATCTATGGAATTGGTCATAATGCCGCTTGTGATATTTTAAAAAAAACAGGTATTAATCCTGATATAAGATGCGAGAATCTTGATGAAAGCGATATTGCAAAAATCAGAGATTGTATCAATGAAAGTTATAAGATCGAAGGAGATTTGAGAAGAGAAGTTTCGCTTAATATCAAGCGGCTTGTCGAGATCGGTTCCTATCGTGGTTCTAGACATACGAGAGGTCTTCCAGTTCGTGGGCAAAATACAAAAAATAACTCCCATACACGCAAAGGCCCAAAAAAGACCGTTGCGAATAAGAAAAAAGCTGATGCTAAAAAATAAGTTAATAAAAATTTTTAAAAAAAATGAGGTGACTTATGGCACGAGTTAGAAAAGGGGAAAAAAGATTGCGCCGAAGCGAAAGCAAAAACATCGAACGTGGTGCTGCACATATCAGATCGACATTTAATAATACAATTGTTACAATCTCAGATGTGCAAGGCAATTCGATTTCTTGGTCTAGCGCTGGTGCGTTGGGTTTCAAGGGTTCCAAAAAATCTACTCCGTTTGCAGCACAATCAACAGCTGACGCAGCGGCAAAAGGTGCGATTTTGCATGGTTTGAAAGTCGTTAAAGTATTTGTTAAAGGTCCGGGGTCCGGCAGAGAAGCCGCAATTAGAGCTTTGCAAGCAGCTGGGCTTGAAATTGATGCAATAACCGATGTAACCCCAATCCCGCATAATGGTTGTCGAGCGCCAAAGAGGCGTCGTGTTTAAATTTTTGTTTTAAAGAGGTGGGTGCTAAAAAAATGGCAAGATATACTGGTGCTTCGTGCCGACAATGTCGTGCTGAAGGTCAAAAGCTTTTTTTGAAGAGTTCAAGATGTTACACTGGGAAGTGTGCAGTTTTACGTCGTTCAGGTTTGCCGGGGAAAAATGGGCAAAACAGAAAAAAAACTTCTGAATATGGTCTTCAATTACGTGCCAAACAAGCAACTAGACGTTATTATGGAGTTTTAGAGAAACAATTTAAACATTATTATGAACTTGCTGAAAAAATAAAAGAAGGCAAAGCAGGTGAAAATTTGCTTGCAATTTTAGAATTACGGCTCGATAATGTGATATACCGAATCGGTTGGGGCGGTTCACGTGCACAATCGAGGCAGTTGCTTTTGCACGGAAACTTCAAAGTAAATGGTAAAAAAGTTAATATTCCATCTTATCTTACACAAGCCGGCGATGTAATTTCAATTACCGAAAAATCGAGAAATCTAGAAAGTTTCAAATCAATAATTGAAATTAATCGTTCACGAACATATCCAAAATGGCTTGAATTTATAGATAATGAAAATTTTGAAGCGAGAATTATACAAATCCCAAGACGTGAAGATATAGATTTAGAGGTCGAAGAAACGTTAATTATTGAGCTTTATTCAAAATAATTGTATTAAATAAAATTTGGAGGTTTTAATGGCCAAAATAGAAAAACCACGGATGAGAATTATTGAATCTGAGAAAAACTCTAATTATGCTGAGTTTGTTTTAGAACCTTTAGAACGTGGTTTTGGTAGTACGTTAGGCAATAGTATGCGAAGGGTGCTTTTATCTATATTGCCTGGGGCGGCAGCAAGTTCTGTGAGAATCGCTGGCGTAATGCATGAATTTTCAGTTATTCCTGGCGTAAAAGAAGATGTCACTGAAATTATTCTTAACATAAAAAGTTTAATACTGCGGCTTAATAATTGTGAAGTTAGAGATTTAGTTCTAGACGTTGAAGGGCCAATAAAGGCGACAGCTTCGATGATAAAAACGACAAGCGAAGTAACAATTTTTAATACTGATTTATTAATTGCTACTTTAGAAGAAGGCGCACATTTAAGTATGGAAATTACGGTAAACAAAGGGGTAGGTTATCTTTCTTCTGAACAAAATCGTGCTATGCATTCCCCAATTATTGGTGCTATTGCAGTAGATTCTTTGTTTTCTCCTGTACTTAAAGCAAATTATAGTGTCGAAAACACACGGGTAGGTCAAACGACTGATTATGACCGTTTAACTCTTCAAGTAAAAACAAATGGTGTTATTTCAGCTCGTGAAGCTGTTTCAAAAGCCGGAAAGGAACTTATAAATTATTTTAATGTTTTCACTTCTCTTGTAGATGAAGAACCGGAGTTAGAAGAAGTCGAAGTTGAGCAGCCTTCTTGCGAATCACCAAAAGTAGTTTCTGATGGCGATATAGAAAATCTTAATTTATCCGCAAGGTCATATAATTCTTTAAAACGTGCTGAAATAAATAGAATAGAAGAATTAATGGTTATGAGTTCTGAAGAAATTTATCAAATTCGTAATCTTGGCAAAAAATCATATGAAGAATTAGTTGGAAAACTTACATCATTAGGTTGGAACCTATAAATTAAATGTGCAAAAAAAATTGTTGGAAAAATTTAAAGGAGTTGATTTAAATTGTACGCTAGAAAACTTAGTAGATCTACAGATCACAGAATGGCAATGCTCAAAAATTTGGTTACTTTTTTGTTTGAAAACGGCAAAATAAAAACCACTTTGCCAAAAGCCAAAGAAGTTAGTGTATTGGCTGAAAAATATATTTCTAAAGCAAAAGTAAACAGTTTGCATAACAGACGTCAAGTTTTAGCTTTTTTAAAGAAATGGAAAGTTGCTAAAAAGCTTTTTGACGAAATTGCGCCCAAATTTGCTGAACGGCACGGCGGTTATACCAGAATTATTAAACTCGGTCCTAGGCGTGGTGATGCTGCCGAGATAGCTCTTATAGAGTTAGTAGCATAATTCAATAATAAATATTAATTTACTAAATTTTATGGAGAATTTTAAAAAATGAGTCCGGTTTTTTTTGTTTTTTTAATAGCATTAATTGCGTTAGTTTTTGCTGTTTTTTTGTTCAATAAAGTATACAAATATTCAGTAAATAATGAAAAAATGATTAGTATAGCAAAGGCTATAAGACGAGGCGCGAAGGCTTATTTGATTCGTCAATATAAAAGCGTTTCAGTTTTTTTTGCTATAGTTTTTTTAATTTTATTATTTGTTTCATTTTCCGGTCATATTAATAAATTTTTGCCTTTTTCGTTTTTGCTTGGAGGATTTTTGCCGGCGCTTTCAGGGTTCATCGGCATGAAAACTGCTACAATGGCTAATTTGCGTACTGCTTCGGCGGCAGAATCTGGCTTAAACGAATGCTTAAATGTTGCTTTTTCAGCCGGAAATGTAGTTGGATTTATTGTAGTTGGTTTTGGGCTGCTTGGCATTTCTGTTTTGTTCTTTTTTCTAAAATTTTGGTATACATCCGTAGAAGTTCTTAGCAATGATGTTTTTACTCAGAATCTTATTATGAATATGCTTACTTTTGGCATGGGTGTGTCTTGTATGTCACTTTTCGCAAGAGTAGGTGGTGGAATTTTCACTAAAGCTGCAGATGTGGCGGCAGACTTAGTTGGAAAAGTAGAGATAGGCATTCCAGAAGATGATCCTCGAAACCCTGCTGTTATTGCAGATAATGTCGGAGATAATGTCGGAGATATTGCAGGCATGGGTGCAGATCTTTATGAATCTTACGTTAATGCTATAATTTCAACAGCTTCTCTTGCCGCTGCAGCCGGTTTAGGAATGAATGGAATTATTGCTCCGATGGTTCTTTCGGCAGTTGGAATCATTTTTTCTGTTATAGGGACTTTTTTTGTTAAGACCAAAGAAGATGCAAGCCAAAAGACATTATTACGATCATTAAGGAGTGGCACTTGGATTAGCTCCGGGCTTGTAGCGATAGGATCTTTTTTCGTTATTCGTGGTTTTTTTCCTTCAAATTTAAGTTTTTTTTGTGCTGTAATTTCAGGTTTGATTGCCGGAATGATTGTAGGTTTCGTAACTGAATACTTTACATCTGGTACGTATTCTCCTGTAATAAATCTAGCTAAGACATCTGAAACTGGAGCTGGCACTATAATTATAAATGGTATTTCATTAGGTATGTCTTCTACCGTTTGGCCTGTTATTATAATCGGAGCTACGGTTTTAATAAGTTTCCTTGTGTCAAGTGGAGGTTTATCATCTAATTTATCATTTAGCCGAGGCCTTTATGGAGTAGGCATTTCAGCAGTTGGAATGCTTTCTACTTTAGGAATTACATTGGCAACTGATGCTTTTGGACCGATAGCTGATAACGCAGGCGGAATTGCTGAAATGGCAAAAATGGATTCGAAAGTTAGAAAAAGAACCGATGCTTTAGATTCACTTGGAAACACAACTGCGGCAACCGGAAAAGGTTTCGCTATCGCTTCTGCAGGTTTGACTTCGCTAACTTTAATCGCAGCTTATGTAACTCAAGCTCGTGCTATAAACCCTAGTATAATTTATGATTTTAGCGTGATAAACCCATCTGTTTTAGTAGGTTTGTTTTTGGGCGCAATGTTACCGTTTATTTTCTGTGCGCTAACCATGAGTGCAGTTGGCACGGCAGCTATGAGTATGGTCCATGAAGTTCGTCGACAATTTAAAAGTATTATAGGATTAATGGAAGGAACTGCGGAACCAGATTACGAAACTTGTGTTGATATATGTACAAAATCTTCGATTAGGCTTATGATCGCTCCTTCTATAATCGCCGTCCTTTCGCCGATTTTGGTTGGATTTTTTCTCGGCGTCACTGGAGTAGCTGGTTTTCTTGCTGGAGTTACTGTAACTGGATTTGTATTAGCTGTTATGATGTCAAACTCAGGTGGAGCTTGGGACAATGCTAAAAAATATATCGAAGCAGGAAATTTTGGCGGCAAAGGTTCAGAAAACCATAAATGTGCTGTTGTAGGTGATACAGTTGGAGATCCATTCAAAGATACTTCCGGCCCTGCAGTAAATATTTTATTGAAATTAACCTCAATGGTTGCAATAGTTAGCGTCGGGCTTGCAGTCACTTTTCATTTAATTTAAAATACATGAGATAAGTTTTGATTTACAAGGAGTAGTTATTTTTATGTTAACAAAAGAAGATAAATTTAAGATTATTTCCGGAATTTCTAGCGATATAAATAATACCGGTTCTACCGAAGTCCAAGTTGCTCTTTTATCTAAACGAATAAAAAATTTAACAGAACATTTGAAAACACACAAAAAAGACCATCATTCAAGGCATGGTTTGTTTTCTATGATAGGTCGTCGCCGCAATTTGCTTAATTATCTTATTAAAAAAGATATTAATCGTTACAGAGTTATCATTGCTGAACTTGGGATAAGAAAATAATTAACTAATTAAAGGAAAAAATTGTTTAAAAATTTTCGTAAGTTTGAAACAAAACTTGCAAGTAATAAATTAATAATAGAAACCGGGAAAATGGCTCAGTTAACAAATGGCTCTTGTTTCGTGCGTTATGGTGAAACGGCTGTCTTGGTAACTGCAACTGCTTCGCAAAACCCAAGATGCGGTATAGATTTTTTTCCGCTTTCTGTTGATTTTGAAGAAAAATTATATTCAGTAGGCAAAATTCCTGGTTCGTTTTCTAAAAGAGAAGGGAAACCTTCCGATAATGCTGTGCTTTCGTCGCGACTTATCGACCGTCCGATTAGACCGTTATTTTCAAATGATATTCGCCATGATGTTGCTGTCGTATGTACGGTTATGTCTGTGGATGAAAATTGTTCAGCAGAAATCGCTGCAATGATCGGAGCTTCTGTTGCGCTTAGCATATCGGATATTCATTGGAATGGCCCGATTTGCGGTGTATCTGTAGGATTAGTTGATAATAAAATTATAATAAATCCAGATTCTATTTCTAGAACAAAATCCGATTTGGATCTTGTTGTAGCTTCGACTTCTAAAAAAATAATCATGATCGAAGCATGTGCGAATAAAGTTCCAGAAGATAAAATTTTTGAAGCAATTATGATCGGGCATCAAACAAATTGCGAAATTATTAAATTTATAGAAAAAATTCGTGATGTAATCGGAAAACCAAAATCTGATTTTAGTTCAAGTGTTCCATCGAATAAAAATTTAATTTATGATGAAATTGAGTCCAAAGCAAAAACTGAGCTTGAGAATGCTTTAGATGTTCCTGAAAAATGCGAACGTGATCAGAAAATTAATTTTATTTGCAAAAAATTAACTGATGATTTTATAAAAATTTATCCAGAAAATTTAAATGAAATTAATGAAATTTTATATAAATTGCAGAAAAAAATTGTTAGAGATTGGTTATGGAAAGGAAAACGAGTTGATGGAAGAAATTTTGATGAAATTAGATGTATTTCAGCCGAAATTGGAGTTTTACCGCGTGCACATGGATCTGCTATGTTTACACGTGGCAAAACCCAGGTATTGACTTCAGTTACTCTTGGACCTATGAGCGAAAATCAAACAATCGATGATATTTCTCAAGAAGAAAACAAAAGATACATGCATCATTATAATTTTCATTCGTTTTCTGTTGGAGAAACTAGGCCTAATAGAGCTCCGAATCGAAGAGAAATTGGTCATGGGACTTTGGCCGAACGTGCGCTTATTCCGGTTTTACCATCAATCGACGATTTCCCTTACACTATAAGATTGGTCTCAGAGGTGCTTTCGTCAAATGGTTCGACTTCACAAGGCTCTGTATGTAGTTCGACGCTTGCTTTAATGGATTCAGGAGTACCGATTGTTGAAGCCGTTGCAGGAATTTCATGCGGGCTTGTTACAAAAAAATCCGAATGGAAGACTTTTGTAGATATTCAAGGGATTGAAGATTTTTTCGGTGACATGGATTTTAAAGTAGCCGGAACCAGAACAGGAATAACTGCTATTCAAATGGATTTAAAAATTGATGGTCTTGTTCCAGAAATTATAAAAGAAGCACTTGAAAAAACTAGAGTTGCAAGAATAAAAATTTTAGATGAAGTAATTTTAAAAACTATTGAAAAACCAAAAAATGAACTTTCTAAGTACGCTCCAAAAGTTTTTATTATTAAAATTCCTGTTGACAAAATTCGTATTGTTATCGGATCAGGCGGGAAAGTTGTGCAAAAAATTTGTTCTGATTTCAATGTTAAAATAGATATTGAAGACGATGGACGAATTTTTGTCTTGGCATCTGATTCAAACAATTGCAAAAATGCGATTAATTTTATTAATTCTATAGTTCGTGATTTAAAGCCAGGTGAAATATTTTCAGGAAAAATTACCAAAGTTAAAGATTTTGGTGCATTTATTGAGTTAATGCCCGGAAAAGAAGGACTATGCCATATTTCAAAACTCTATGGAAATCAATTTGAAGCTAAATCAAATTCTTTCAAAGATGGTGATGTTATAAACGTAGAAATTACCGAGATAGACCCTAAAGGCCGTATTAATTTAAAAAGAGTTTTTACACAAAACTCGTGAGATAAAAATATATTTTATAGCCATTATATTTTGTTTTATAGATTCAACAAAAGTTTTTAGATATCCCATATCTGCGTATATTTTTTTAAGATCTTAGAACTTGTCCCAAAAAAATAAACTCCAAACATAACTTTTTTACAATTTTTGGCATTTTTCGTTTATTTTCCTCAGTTTGACATCAACCAAACAGAACCAAATATGCTAAAATGTTTAAAAATTATCAAAAGGTTCGCATATTTTACGTAAGACGCAGTTCTTGCAGTTCTCTCAGTTTTTGTTCCGCGATTTTTTTGGTTGCATTTAAGCGATCCGCTTCTTGTGACAAAGCATTTCCAAGAACAGGATCCATCGCTATTGATTTTAACATTTCTTCTAAAAATTGTTTTTGCTGTTTGTACTTTACTTTTACCAACAGATAATTTATGTCATAGAAATTCACTATCGGAAATATTGTATTTATTATTAGGTCTAACTTAAAAATTTTCTGCTTACACTTTGACAGTAGTGCCCAAATTTCGGTTAACCTATCCTTAGCCCACTGCTTAGGGTCTTCTATTGGTACTTTTGTTTCGCACAATAAAATTTCTCTTTTTTGCGAGAGATTCTTTAATATCATTATTATTCCACGTTCTAACGCTTTTTTTTGACGTGACTTAACTTTTGATAGTGCTTGACGCTCAGGGACCTCTATTAATGTTTCTATTTTAAGTACTTGAGCAATCAACTGACGGCACTCCGAAACTTGGAAACAATAGTAGAATTTTACTGCTTCATAAAATTCTTTTCCCTCCTTCGTTAAAATTGAAGTTTCTATTTCATTTAGTCTATAAATCAACAATCGATGCTCTATTAGTAGTAACACTTCTGTTTCTTGTGCACAAGTACTTATTTGCGACTGCGATTCCGAAATACCATCCATAGCTCCTGTTTGATTTAAGCTTACGAAATTTACACTATAAACCACAAATAAAGTTGATAAACTCGTAGCAAGAACCTTTTGAAAAAAATTATTAACTTTAAATAAATTCTGAATCTTTAAAATATTTTTTGCTCGATTTATTAATTTAATCGGCTTATTAAGGTTTTTTGATGTCTGAAACATGATTAATTCCTCTAAATTATTTAACAAAATTTAATATTATTTTAATAAAATAGTGTATTTTTATTATGTTTATAAATGCTAATTTCAGACTATAACTACTCAAAAGATAAATCAACTATTTTAGAGCCTGTTTCCACTATTTGAAATGACAAAATTACTCGAATTTTTGTCATTTCAAATAGTGGAAACAGACCCTAATACAAATTTTGGCAGATAGTGGCTATCAAGGAATATTAAATTTCATATAAATAGCAAAACACCTATTAAAAAGCAAAAAAATCAAAAATTAACTAAAGAAGAAAAAGTATATAATCGCGAGTTGTCAAGAATACGAGTTTTAATAGAAAACTTTAATAGACGTATAAAGAGATTTAAAATTATGTGTGATAGATATAGAAATAAGCGCAAACGTCATGGAATTAGAATGACAATAATTTATGGCTTGCACAACATGGATTTACAAGTTGTTTAATTTTCGGACAGGTCTATTGAATAAGTCTCCTATTAAAAAAGTTTCCCATCTTGCGTCCATCAAAACCTTGCGATAAACTCGATAAAAAATCAACATTAGGATTTTTATTAGGACCTTTTTCTAGATAATCTAGAGCTTTTTCAAGATTTTCTTTTAAATTATTTAAATATTCCATTAATTCTTCGCCAAAGAAAATAAGTGCAAAAAATTCTTTAAGATTGAGGGATGTTACATCGAGCTCCCAACCATTCCAATCCAAAAAAATTCCGTTTTTTAATGCGTATCCATCCATTAAAAAAAAAAATGAAGATAATTCAAAAGTAGTACCAAAAGCTTTTGGAAAAAAATATAATATTGGCGCAGAAAGAGCCACGGTGAAATGGGAAAACGCTGGTGCTAACTTGCCTAATGCTCCCACTGCTGTTGGAAATACGTCTTGACAGTTTTCTATTAGATCATAGCAATCATAATCAAGATTAACTGTAACTTCGGTATTTTTAACTTTAGCTTTAAATTTTCCTAGTCTTAGTTCTGTGTAAGATTTATCTTCGAATTCACTGAATTCTAATCCATCTAAAAAAATTTTTAGATATTCTCCAACTAAAAATATTGAACATAAAAATAAATATATAAGATCTTTTAAATCTTTAGCAGAAGCGGCCTTTAAATTTTCTTCACTTTCTAATATATAAACTTTTTTTAAAAAATCGTTATACCATAATTGAAATGCTCTTGAAAGTTCATCTTCTGATTTTGGAGTATCTTTTTTTAAAAAAGCTAGAAGCTCTTTTGAAGAAATATATTCAGTGTATTTATCATATATTTTAATTCCCGAACATGCCATCAAAAATGCCACAACTCCTGCACCCAATATATTTTTTGTTTTTCTATTTTTATTTTCTTTAATTGAACTTTCAGTGTTTCCGGGGAAAAAGCTATTTTCCGGCGAATCAGTTTTTAAAGTCTTTTTGTTAGCATCGCCTTTAACAGCCTTAACCGATTTAACAGCCTTAACTAAATTAAAATTACTAGCGAACAAGTTCAAAACTGCTAAACTCGCAGCAAGAACTTTCGAAAAGTTATTTTTTAATTTTTTAGATTTTTTTGAATTAAACTTCGGCAATATTATTTAACGCCCCTTCTTCTCATTTTTTTCTTTTCTTTCTTTTTCCGAAATACTGCAGATAATTTACATTAAATAAGATTTCTATTATAGTAATAGTATAAATAATTAAAAAGCTTGTCAAACTTTTAAAGATCATCGGAACGAATAATAAAAAAACAGTTAATAAAATACCATTTTAAATATTTTTTATCAATTTTTTATGTTTATTATATGTCTAAGCTACGCTGTTTAAAAAAAGTTTATAAATAAATTAGAATAAAAGTATATACAGTATTAGATTACAAAAAACGTACGGTATAGCCTATGAACTTTTTCGGATATCATAGCTATGTTGAATTTTGTCTTGAGACGCATCTGTCTCGCATATACCTTAAAATACAATTTTTGTTCGTCGAACCGAGATGATAAACCTACTTTCTTCAGTTTCCGACTCGCAAAGGATACCCTTTTCTTTGGCTAACAATTCCTACTGCCAAGTCTGTACTGGGTTTCACCATCTAGGGCCTGTTCCCACTATTGTTTAATGATCATATTTCGGTACTTTTTGATTTGTACTACGTTATTGTGAAAAAAATTTCCTTATCCAAACCAAAAATTACTCGAAATTTTATTATTTCAAATAGTGGAAACAAGCCCTAGTTATTGCCTATTCTGGGCATACTACGAAGAAAAACAGGGCCTAATAATTAGCCCTGTTCCAATTTCACTGAAATCTATTTTCCGCAATTTTTTTGCAAATCTACATCTTTATCAGAAGATTCATTTTGCTCATTTCCTCGGCCTTGGTTTTTTTGGCCTTTATTTTTGCAATTTTTGCCGCAATTTTTATCTTTCAAAATATTCACCGCCTTTACGTTTAAAGTATACCCAATTTTGCATTATCAAATACAAATCTTTTTGTTTTCTTTTTGTTGTGCTCCACGGATCGCCAATAATATGGTAGCATTGTTTTTGTTTCTCGGCGAAATTTTTTAATTATTTTTTCGAATTTTGAATTTTGCGATTTAATTTCGTTTGAAATTAATTTTTTTTCACTAGAATTTATCGGTAAATTTTGATAATTCAAATCAGCTTGACGAATTGAAAGAGCAGTTTTGTTATAATCGTGACTCAATATTTTAACTTTCACTGTTTGGCCTAAACTTAATTCGTCTGAAACATTTCTTGTAAAATTTCGAGAAATTTCAGAAATTCTGACTAATCCACGAGTTCCATCGGGCAAGTCCACGAATGCGCCAAATTTTTTAATTCCAGTAACTTTTCCAGTTACTATAGAATTTATCTCATATTCCATAAAAAAATTATCACTTCCAAATAAATTTTTTGTTTAATATAACCAAATTATTGCACAAACAAACCAGATTTTTTTGAAAATGCAAATGACTATCTGCAATAAAGTTTAAAGTTTTGACCGAAAAATAAGGTTTTTTTAATTAAACTCTAATTTGACTAACAACACATAAACGAAATAAACAGATTTTTTCTAAAACACAAATAACCACAAAATAAACTATTTTATTTTTTGTATAGAGTTTAAATTCTTAGTTAAAGAATCAAATTTTTTTAAATAAAATCTAATTTTTAAATTTTGATTAACAAATATAGATAAAAAATATATTAGACATAACAATATTAATGATTTAATAATAAAATTCTTTTTTTTATTACGATTAACTAATTTCATAATTTAAACAATAATTATTCTTTAAACCTAGGCTTCTATTTATGGCTTATGCCACCACATCTGATTAAAATTCTACTATTTTAAATTTACTATGTCAAATTTTTATTTTAACAGAAATTAATGTTTGACTTTAAAAATCGATTTAGTTATAAAATACTGAAGACTTTATTTTTAACAGGACGGTTGTTGTGGTTGTTATGTTATCTATATCTAATTAAAAAAAAACTATTCAAAAAAATTTCGAGAGAGAGCTCAGGCAAAGTTTCCGAATTAAATAAAGGAATTAAAAATTTTGGTATAGCTAATACAAAAAACATAAAAAAGTTTTTTTAAAAAATCTTTTCAATATTTTTAGCTTCTTAAATGCTGGCAATTTATAGTTCAATTCCAACAATAGTAAAGAGTTTTCAAAAAAATAGTAGCAATAAAAATGATCAAAAAAAATTAAATTTTAAGAGCAATAAATCAAAAATTAGCTTTTTTGCCGGTATTTTCTCGGTGTATCTGTTGGTGTATTCAGCGGAAGCATGATTATGCATTATAACATTAAGGAAAATAATGAAGAATTTGTTGAAGATTTTGTACTTTTATTAGAAAAACTACTTTCCAATGAAATTATAGATAATTTGTATGATGAAATTTGTGAAATTACTGGACGATTAGATTTAAACAATGAAAATTTACAACAAAAATTTTTTGATCTAATCAAAAAAATTCAAATAAAAATTTTAGAACTAAAAAAATTAAAATCAACTGAAGAAATAAATTCAAAACTGCGAGATCAATATAATAATATGAATACATTATTCGACGAGCTTTTAATTTCTTTTAGAGAATTAAGAATACTAAATGAAAAAAAATAAGAGAACTAGAAATAATTAAAGAAAAACTAGAAAAAACAGAAAATCTTTTATCTTGCACAAGAGAAGAACTAAGCGCAAGAAAAGAACTAGAAAAAATTAAAAAACTGAAAAAAAATAGAAGAATCAAAAAAAATAACTAAAAGATAGAAATTTTGTAAAATAATTAATAAACTAATTTTGGAATTGCGTTATTTAAAAGAATCTGTCTCCGATAAGTTAAAGATGCCAAAAATTATCAAAAGTTGCATTTGAGAGTTTAATAAGAATAAATTATAAAAATTAAGGTAGTTGTTTTAATGCCAAAAATTAATTATAAAATTTTAAAAAGTAACATAGAATCTAAAAATTTTTCAAATTTATATTATCTTTTTGGCAATGAAAATTACTTAATAAATTATTACACAAAGAAAATTATTAAAAATTCAGTTGATTCCGAAAATGGTTTCAATGTTGCTTATTTTAATATTAAAGAAGAAAATTTTAAAAAAATTTCTGATTTTTTAGAAATTTTTCCAGTTAATAGCAGTAAAAAATGTATTGTATTAACAAATTTTGAAAATATTCAAAAAGAAAATTTTGATTTTTTTATAAAATTAATTTCAGATATTCCGGATTTTTCGATATTAATTATACAAAATTATTCAAAAAATATCAATGAAAAAAGCGATAATTACAAATCATTTATTGCGAAAGTTTTAGAAATCGGAATAATTGTAGAATTTTTAAATAAAAATTTGCCAGTCGAAAAACAAGCTATCGTATGGGCTAAATCCTTGGGCAAAACTTTGAGTTTTCAAAACGCAAAATTACTTTCCGATATATGCCAAAGAGATCTTAATTTAATAAAAAATAATTTAGAGAAAATATGTTTTTCTGAAAATAACAATGAAATAAGCGAAAACAAAATAAAAAAAATACATAAAGATATTGAATACAATGTATTTGAAATAGATCGCGCTATTGAAATTAAAAATTATTCATTAGCTTTTAAAATAATTAAAAATTTAATTTTACAAAAAACCGAACCAATAGGAATATTATCGGCTATATCCAGTAAATTTATTGATATATATCGCATAAAATGTGCAAAACAACAAAATATTGATGTTGAAAAACTGATAGAAACTTTCGATTATAAAGGCAAAGAATTTAAAATCACTAAAGCAGAAAGAAAATCCCAAGATTTCAGCATAGAAAAAATAGGCAAAATAATAGAATTTTTAATCGATGCGGATATTTTATTAAAAACTACAAGAATATCATCGAGCCTATTGTTAGATGAAACAATTGCAAAATTAATTTTATGTTAAGGCCTGTTCTCATTATTATTTAAAATGACAAAATTTCGAGTAATTTTTGGTTTTTGATAAGAAATTTTTCACAATAAAGTACCGAAATATAGTCGTTAAACAGGTGGGAACAGGTCCTAGGAAAACAAATCTAAACTGCTAGCTATACCTAATGCTGCTTCAAGTTTATCGAACCCAGTTTTAGTTTTGTCGCTATATTTTAAAGTAATTGAGAAAAAAAAATTATCTGAGTCTGCCGGCGAAATCAAAGTTGCTCCGTTATTTTCTATTTCTTTTTTTAAATCATCTAATTTACTGAAATTTTCTTCTTTGTGATTTTTATAAGTTAGTACAAAGCCATTAAAAACTACAACTGCAAACGCTACTAAATTATTTTTTTCATGAATTTCTAAAAACAATCTTTTTGCTTCTTCGATGCCCTTGCTAAAATAACTCGGAATTAACGCGTTAACAGTGAATATAATTATACCCTTTCCCGAATAATACGATTTAATTAAATCTTGATGTTTTTCTTCGCATGATAGGTCGAATATATTTAACTCATTTTTTTGTTCTAACATTGGTAACCCCGTTATTTCCGTCTTATACGTTAATTCCGTAGGAGGATTAAAATCATCTTCTTCAGCTTCTTCGCCCATTAAAACTCTGCGAAAATTATTTTTGCTTGTTTTCTGTTCACCAAGTAATAAAATTCTAGATTCGTGTTTTCGTTGGC
>JAIRZH010000071.1 GCA_031267335.1 Oscillospiraceae bacterium
TTTAGAATTAATGCAATCTGCTGCGAAAAGTTTTATTGGTACTCATGATTTCACTGCTTTTTGTTCAACGGACATGCGCGAAAAAAATAACATGATTCGCACTATATATAATTTTGATATAAAAAAATCCGAAAATATCATAGAATTCGTTGTTACTGCAAATGGATTCCTTTATAATATGGTCAGAATTATGATTGGCACACTTTTAAAAATTAATTGTGGCAAAATACAATCAAATAGTATTTCTGATATCATAAAATCAAAAGATAGATCTCGAGCCGGAGACACTGTCCCATCTTGTGGATTATATTTAAATAAAGTTTTTTATTAAACATTATTGCGGAATTTTTGTTTTTAAAAAAGGCTTTTAAATCCTGTCCAATATCTCTGAAGCAATGTATATTTAAAAATTTTAAAATTTTGTGCACTGCTTAAGAAATATTAGACAGATTCTAAGTTAAATACGCCATTTATTAGTAATAGGTTTAAACGTGGAACGAATTTCATCCATTAAATTTTCCATATTTTCAAAAATACGATGAGTTTTTTTTCTTACACAGCGGTCGCTATGACTTAAAATCTTTACAATCAATATGCCAAACGCTATCCCAAAAATCAACATTAAAAATAAGACCTTCATACAACAAAAACGAGAATTCAAATGCTTTCTCCTTATAATTTTAAAATTAAAAATCGCCTTATGGGCTTGTTCCTGCTAACCGTTAAATAATTAAATTTAAACAATTTTTGATTTGTATTGCATTAAATTTTTCATAATATGGCAGTATTGTTTCAAAAATTTTCCTTATTCAACTCAAAAATTATTTGAAATTTAGTTATTTTAGATAGTAGAAATAGGCCTAATATTTATTGTTATCTTTAATATAAACATTTATTTATTCATTGGAATAGTTTGGATAAAGGTGATAATTATTACAAACTTTTTTGTTATTTTATTAGTTTTTTTTGCAATTTTCGGTGTAACTGATATTATGAAATTTATTGTAAAAAAAATTTTTAGTTCTGAAAAAAATCAAATTTTTGATTGTAATGAAGCCGAATATATAATTCGAAGTTTTGCGACTTCACTTGCATGGCCTGATTCAAAAAAACAATCAAATTTAGTCTGTTGTTATAGTTCTAATGAAAAAGAAATTAAAAAAATTATTGAAATTGCCGCTAATGATTTTAATTTTATAAAATTTGTAAAAGATAAAGATCTTAAAAATTCATCGCTAATATAGCTATTTATTGTGTGGAATACTTTATTATTCAAATGATAATTAATAAATTCGGCTATTAACAAATACAAAAATATATAAAACATTAAATAAAATATAAATTCGGTAAATTATTTTTTTTATAAAGAAATCTATGCATTTTTTAATTTTCAATTAATTAGCTTTATAAATTAAAATATTTTATTATTATATGATATACTAAAATTTGTCGCGAGAGAATTTATATTTTTTTAAAATGGTGAGTTTTATGATTAAAATTTTATTTAAGAATTCCGAGATTAAAATCGAAGAATCTACGAATTTAAGAGAAATTGCTAAAAAGCAAGGTGTTAAAAATATTTGCTTAGCTAAAATAAATGAAAATATTAAGGATTTAGATACTGTTATTACTGAAGATTGCAGTATAAAATTTATCGATTTTAGCCAAGAAGAAGGCAAAAAAGTTTATTGGCATACTTGCGCACATGTTTTAGCACAGGCAATTAAAAGGTTATATCCTTTTGTAAAATGCGGTATAGGCCCGGCTGTTGATACTGGATTTTATTATGATTTTGATTTTGGTAATGTTTCATTTTCTAAAAATGATTTTGACAAAGTCAATAATGAAATTAAAAATATAGTAAAATCTGATTTTAAATTAGAAAAATTAGAAGTTTCTTTCGAAGAAGCTATTAAAATTATGAATGAACGTGGGGAAAAGTATAAAATTGAGCTTATAAATGAATTAAATTCAAAAAAAGAAAAAATTATTTTTTACAAACAAGGTGAATATGTAGATCTTTGTGTAGGCCCGCATTTATATTCAACGGGTTACATAGGTGAAATAAAATTAACAAATATTACCGGCGCATATTGGCGCGGTGATGCAAAGAATAATATGCTTGTTCGTATTTATGGAACTGCTTTCCCGACAAAAAAAGAACTTGAAGAATTTCTTATTAGCGTAGAAGAAGCAAGAAAATTTGATCATAACAAAATCGGACGTACTCTTGGGTATTTCACAACTGTTGATTATATAGGTCAAGGACTCCCAATTTTAATGCCAAAAGGTGCAAAAGTTATTCAAATTCTACAAAGATTTATAGAAGATGAAGAAGAACGACGTGGATATTTGTTAACCAAAACTCCATTTTTGGCCAAGTCTGATTTATACAAGATTTCAGGTCACTGGAGCCACTATAGGGAAAGCATGTTTATTTTAGGCGATGAAACTAAAGACAATGAAGTTTTCGCTTTGCGTCCTATGACTTGCCCGTTTCAATTTCAAGTATATCTTTCTGGTAAAAGAAGTTATCGCGACTTGCCGATGAGACTTAATGAAACCTCAACGCTATTCAGAAATGAACAAAGTGGCGAAATGCATGGGTTGATAAGAATAAGACAATTTACAATTTCCGAAGGCCATATTGCTTGTACTCCGCAACAATTAACAAGTGAATTTGAAAAATGCTTAGAATTAGCAAAATTTGTTTTAGCTAGTTTAAAATTTGAAAATGATATTTTTTATCGTTTTTCTAAATGGGATAAAAATAACCGTGAAAAATATATTGGTAGTAAAGAAGAATGGGAAAAAGTTCAAAATGAAATGCGCGTTATTCTTGATCAATCAGGTGTTGAATACGATGAAGTAGATGGCGAAGCTGCGTTTTATGGCCCTAAATTAGATATTCAATTTAAGAACGTGTACGGCAAAGAAGATACATTAATTACTATCCAAATTGATTTCCAACTAGCGCGTCGTTTCGATATGTTTTTCACTGATTTTGATGGAACAGTAAAACATCCGTATATAATTCATAGAACTTCATTAGGGTGTTATGAACGCACATTGGCAATGTTAATCGAAAAATACGCCGGAGCGCTTCCGATTTGGTTGGCCCCAGAACAAGTTCGGATTTTGCCTATTAATGAAAATTTAATCGAACCTGCTAAAAAATTAATGAAAAATTTAATTAATTCAGGCATCCGAAGGGTTTCTGTTGATTTTCGAAATGAAAAAATAGGATATAAAATTCGTTCCGCACAAGAAGAAAAGATTCCATTTATGCTGATATTCGGAAATGAAGAACTAGAAAATAACAGCGTTTCGGTTCGTTCGTGTTCTGAAAATGATATCGGGAAAATGAGTGTTAAAGAATTTGTTGATATGGCAATTCAAAAAATTAAGGATAAAACTTGATTTCTATTGCAATTGATGGTCCTGCAGGCGCAGGTAAAACAGCTGTATCGGGAGAATTAGCAAAAAAATTAGACTTTTTGCATTTTGATACCGGTGCATTGTATCGTGCTGTTGCTTATTTTTTCATAAAAAACGATTTATGTTTCTCAGATGAAGAAATAGTTTCACGAAACTTGAGAAATATTTGTATTGATTTTGAATTTAAAGATAAAACTCAAAAAATGTATCTTATAAATAAAAACGATAAAATTCGTTATGACATAACAAAAAATATAAGATCAGAGAATATCTCGAAAGCCGCTTCAAAAGTTTCAGCCTTTTCTTTAGTAAGAAAGTTTTTATTGGATACACAACATCAAATTGCTAATCAAAATAATGTTATAATGGATGGGAGAGATATTGGAACTTTTGTTTTGCCTAATGCAGATTTAAAATTTTTTTTAACGGCTTCTTTAGAAGAACGCGCATATCGAAGATTTAAACAAATAGAATTAAATAATGGCAATAATGAAAAAATAAATTATAATGAAGTTTTATCTTCAATACAAAAAAGAGATGCTTTTGATTCACAAAGAGAGAATTGCCCGTTGCAAATTGCGGCAGACGCAATAGTCTATAATAGCACTGGGCAATCTTTCGAAAAATCAGTACAAAATTTATTGCAAAAAATTAAAGAAAAATTAAATAAAAAATTGAGCTAAAATTGTTTTATAAAATTGTTAGAAAGATTTTTACGCCATTATTAAGGTTTTTTTTTCCATTTGAAGTAGCCGGAAAAGAAAATTTAGATAAAGTTGGCAAAAATTTTATGTTATGCTCTAATCACGTTTCGTATATTGATGCATTGTTTTTAGCTGTTATTTCCAATGAAAAAATCAATTTTTTGGCCAAAAAAGAATTATTTGATAATCCCGTTTTTAATTTTTTATTTAAAAATTTAGGCGCAATTCCAGTTCGACGTGGCAAAGGCGATAAACTTGCAATTTTAGAGGCGGAAAAAATATTGAATTCCGGCCAAGCTATTGGAATTTTCATAGAAGGTACACGTTCGACAACAGGGGAATTTTTAAAACCACACTTAGGTGCAGCGTTAATTGCTTCCAGAACCGGTGTAAAAGTTGTTCCTGCTTGCATTACTCCGATAAAAACAAAACAAATAAGAATTTTTAGAAAAACTTTAATTAAACTCGGGAAACCGTTGGTTTTGGAAATAAACCCTGAAGTGCGTAGAGAAATTAGCTTGGCCACACATAAATTAATGGAAATTATTAAAAAACTTAAGAGCACTTAAAAATTTCGAAAATACAAATTTTATAATAAATTTCTTTTTTTAGACCGCATAAAATAATAATAAGAATATTAGAGATTTTTGAAAAATAGCTGAATATCAGAAACAAGTCATAGAACAGATTCGGTTAGTATTTTTTATTTTATGAAAAACGTGTCGGCATGTAGGAAAATTCTAAGAAATTTTTAAAAAACAAAGTATTTTAGAAAATTTAGAAAGAATTTTAATTTTAAAAATTTTCAAAAATTATATTTTAAGCTTATTAAAAGTAAGCTTTAAAATCGGAGTAAAATAATTGAGCACAATTGCAGCTATTGCTACCCCGATAGGCGTAGGCAGCATAAGCGTTATACGAATTTCTGGCGAAAATTGTTTTAAAATTGCAGATAAAATCTTTGTATCTTGCGATGGAATTAGTTTGAACCAGTTATCTGGTTATCATGCTAAATTCGGAAGTATTTTTTATAAAAATAAATTTATAGACGAAGTAGTTGCTTTGGTTTTTAGAGCTCCAAAAAGTTATACTGGCGAAAATATAATTGAAATTTCTTGTCATGGCGGTATATACATTACAAAATGTATCTTAAGAGCTATTCTAGATTCCGGCGCGAAACTGGCAAATCCTGGTGAGTTCACTAAACGTGCTTTTTTAAACGATAAAATTAGTCTTGAAAAAGCCGAATCGGTAATGGGGTTAATTTCGGCCAATCATTTAAAAGCGCAGGAAATGTATTCTTCGAGTTTTAATGGTGATTTAGGTTTAAAAATAAATAAAATTAAAAGTTATTTTATAGATATTTTATCTGGCATAGATGCATATATCGATTATCCCGATGAAGATATTCTTGAAGTAGACATTAATAAGATTAAAGAAAAGATTATTTCTGCAAATTATGAAATTTCTAAGTTAATTAAAACTTTTTCGTTTGGGCGTGCAATAAAACAAGGAGTTAGAATTGCCATAATCGGTGCCCCCAACTCAGGAAAATCAACATTTATGAATTTACTTTCAAATAGCGAGAAATCTATAGTAACTGATATTCCAGGAACAACCCGCGATATAATAGAAGAAACTGTGATTTTTGGCGACTTGCCTATAGTTCTTATCGATACAGCCGGAATAAGAGAAACAAAAGATAAAATAGAAAAAATCGGAGTAGAAAAATCATTTCAAGCTGCTAAAACAGCAGAAATTATATTTATGATTTTTGATTCTTCAAAGGAAATCTCAAAAAAAGAAATAGAAATACTTGAATTTTTTAAAAAATATAAAATTTTATGTATTTTAAATAAAATCGATTTAGATAAAAAAATATCAGTTTCATTGATAAAAAAATATTCAAAAAATATAACTCAAATATCGGCAAAAACAGGCTTAGGAATAGAAAATTTAAAAAAAAAATTAAATGAAATTCTTGGATTTAAAAAATCAGAAAATGAAAATTTGATTATCGCGAATGAACGCCAATATGATATTTTAAATCGTTCTATACAATCTTCTGAAAAGATTTTAAAATTCTTAGAATTTGAACCATTGGATATTATTGCAGAATTAATAAAAGAAACTTTAGAAATACTCACCGAATTTACTGGTGAAAATATAAATATCGAAGTTATCGATGCTATATTTTCTAAATTTTGCGTCGGAAAATAAATATATAGAACGCTTGCATAGTTTATTACTATTAGACCTGTCCGAAAATTAAACAACTTGTAAATCCATGTTGTGCAAGCCACAAATTATTGTCATTCTAAGTCCATAACGTTTGCGCTTATTTCTATATCTATCACACATAATTTTAAATCTCTTTATACAGTCTATTAACATTTTCTTTTAGAGCCTGTTTCCACTACTGTTTAACGACCATATTTCGGTACTTTTTGATTTGTACTACGTTAAATTTTTTCACAATACGTTAGTATT
>JAIRZH010000088.1 GCA_031267335.1 Oscillospiraceae bacterium
AAAGGTATAAGATTTTCTAAATCTCATTTAATGCATAAGATTGTTGTAAGTTTAGTTATAAATTTTTGGTTTTTTGGGCGTGATTTGCCGTTTTCATTTATTTTATGACACCACCAAAAACGTGTAGTATAGCTATGAACTTTTTTTTAAAATATCATAGTTGTAGGCTATTTTTTTATCTTTGTGAAACATAAAATTTTAAAATTGACAACTTTAAAATAGAATGACATAATTACTATGGTTGCTTATAAGGAGGCGGTTTATAGTGTTCGACGAAAAAAAAGATTTTCAGGGAAAATTTACCAGATTATTAAATATTTTGATAAGTGATAAAAAAAAAATGAATGAATTTTCAAGCGTTAGTACTATAGAACAATCGTATGAAGTTGCTTGCAATTTTGTCGGGAAAATGGATTTTGACTCATATAGTGCTGCGATGAAATGTTTTTCTGAAGAATTTCGTAAAAATTTAGCTAAAGATAAACGTAAAGTTTCTGAAGAAAATCTTAACAAAGTTGCCGGTGGTTTGGGTCTTGACCAAAATAATTCTTTGTTTGCACCGATTGATTGGATTGGTGATCTTGGCAAGTTTGCAATGCCGTTACTTCAACAATACGAAGCAGGTTCAAAAATTGGAGCAATGTTAGATAAATTATTTTAGAGCCTGTTCCTGCTACCCAACTATAATTTCGGCGATTTTTGATTTGTGTTGCTTTAATTTTTTCATAATGTGAAATTATTTCAAAAATTTTCATTATTCAACCAATAATTACTTGAAATTTTGGTTATTTTAGATAGTAGGAAGAGTCCCTAAATTTTATTATTAAAACGGAGTTAATTAAATGGCTAAATGTGATATTTGCGGAAAATCTTTAAGTTTTGGAATTAAAGTTTCGCATTCTCATAGGCGATCAAATAGAAAATGGCATCCGAACGTTCATCGTGCGAAATTAATTATCGATGGCATAAAAAAACGTGTTAGTGCGTGTGCAAGATGTATGCGTTCAGAAAAATTATCTTCGAATTCATAAAAAATTTGTTTAGATTGAATTTTTAGGTATAATTATTTGGAATATTTTTCTAAGTTGCTTCGAAAACATCATAGCTTGGATTTATCGTCGTTTCATATGCCGGCGCATAAAAATATTTCGTATTTTACTCAATTTGATTTAACCGAGCTTCCGCTTACTGACGATTTATATAATTCTTGCGGACCGATAAAATCAAGTGAATGTTTGATTTCAAGTATTTACGGCTCCGGTATTACAATTTTTAGTGCCGGGGGCAATACTCTTTGTATTCAAACAATGCTTCATGCTGCGAATTCTTTTGGTGATAAGATTATTATTGCTAAAAATGCTCATAAATCTGCAATTAATGCAATAAAACTTTTAGGTTTAGTTCCGATTTGGATAGATGTTGATAAATACCAAAATGTTTTAGCTAAGAATATCGAATATGCTATCGTTAAATGTCCGGATATTTCTTCAGTGTATATAACAAGCCCTGATTATTTTGGGGTAATGGCTGATATAAAAGCTATAAAAAAAATTTGTGGAAAAATACCATTATTAGTAGATAATGCGCATGGTGCACATTTAAAATTTATTGATAAAAAAATGCATCCTTTAGATCTCGGTGCGGATTTATGCGCCGATTCTGCACACAAGACTTTGCCTTTAGTTTTAACAGGCGGAGCATGGCTGCATGTTAAAAATGATTTTCATAAACTTAATAGTGATTACATAATTAAATATAGAGATATGAAAGAAAGCATGGCGATATTTGGTTCTACTAGCCCTTCGTTTTTGATACTCATGTCGCTGGATCGTTGTGGGGCCTGGTTAGTTAAAAATGGAGAAAAAAAATTCAAAGAACTTGCAAATAAAGTAATTGAAATTAAAAAAATAGCCGTTCAGGCAGGATTCGAAATTCTTAAAAACGGAGATCCTACTAGGATTACTTTTGATATTTCATATTCAGTTTTAGAATCTGAACGTTTTATGAATCATATGATATCTTGTAAAGTAGAACCAGAATTAATAAAAGATGGCAAGATCGTGTTAATACCTTCACCTTTTAATTCCGAAAAAGATTTCCGGCGCTTGAAACAAGCAATAATTTCGTTTAAATTAAAATAAGAACTTGTTTTCACCAAACCAAAATATAAATTTTATATAATTTTTAGCATGTTTTTGATACTTTTGGCGCTTTTTAAAATTTCCTGGCTGATGCCGAGTTAAGGAAAATGAACAAAAATATGCCAAAATTTTGATTTCGAGTTTGGCGATAATAAGTTTTAAGAATAAAAAAATTGGATGATTTATGTTCTTGATGTTTTTATCAAACCATTTGATATATTTTTTATTATTATTTGCAATTGCTTACCTATTAGGAAGCGCTAATTTTTCTATTATTATATCATTTTGGATTTATGAAAAAAAAGATATAAGAAATCTAGGTAGCAAAAACGCTGGATTTACGAATGTCTTGCGTTCAATTGGAATTTTACCAGCAATTTTAACATTTATAGGAGATTTTTTAAAAAGTATTTTAGCAATTTATATAAGCAAGCTTACTTTAAATTTTATAAAATGTCCGAATGAAAAAATATGTTTTTTTCTGTATGTTATTGGCTTTTTTTGTTTTTTAGGTCATATTTATCCATTATATTTTAATTTTAAAGGTGGAAAAGGAATTTTAACATCATGGGCGATAAATTTGCTTATAAATTGGAAGGTTTTTTTGGTTCTTTTTCTGATTTATTTGGTATTATTAGCTATATTTCGCATAATGTCAGTTGCATCACTCGTGACGGCCATTTGTTTCCCAATAATGGTATTTATTTTTACAAAATCTTTAGCTTCGAGTTCGGTAGCTTTAATAATGGTTATTATTATATTTTTTAAACATAAATCCAATATAAAACGACTAATAAAAAAGAAAGAAAAAAGAATTTCTATTAAAAAAAAAATTACTGTAGCTATGCTATTTGAAAAAAATTTATAGGTAAATTAAAATAAAAGCATGTATAGTTTTAGATTATAAAAAACGTGTAGTAGAATATCGATTAGAAAATCACACAACAAAAAACATCGGAGATTTTTTAAAATCGGAACAACAATATTTTATAAATCATAAGACATGTTTGTTCTTGCAACATATTTTATAAGTTCTTTATCTATAAGTTATTTTCAAGTTTTTTTAATCAGCTATAGCAGTTTTAAAAATGGCAAGCAGCAGAATTTTTATTTTAAATTTTATTTGTAAATTTTGAAAAAATATGTTATAATTTTATGTCATGAGTATTTTATATTTTCTGTTTTAAGAAGTTTAATAATAAATGGTAAATTCGTTTAAAGTATTTTTAGTAGCAGTATTAATGACATTAGTTAAATACGTCAGTATTTTCCTTCCTCACGCTTTGAATTTTAAAAATTTTAGTTAGATATGTGCTGCTAAAGAGATGTTAGACAGGCTCTTAAGCATATTTATGAAATTCTTCAGATTTTAAAAAACCTTCAAGACTTGTATTAGGGCCTGTTCCCAATACTGTTTAACGACCATATTTCGGTAATTTTTGGATTGAATAGCAGTACTAAATTTAAATAAACATTCAAAAATTATCTAAAAATTCGTATTTTAACTCAATAGACTTCTTTTTATAAGCAGATAGCGTCTTTTAATTCCTCGATTTTATCGTTTCTCTCCCACGCAATATTTAGATCTTCTCTGCCCATATGGCCGTAAGCTGCTAAATTTTTATAAATCGGTTTTCTTAAATCCAAATTTTTAATAATCGCAATAGGCCGTAAATCAAATACTTCCAAAATTGCTTTTTTTAATTGCTCATTTGAATATTTAGAAGTTCCAAAAGTTTCAATCATAACAGAAACGGGATGTGCAACGCCAATAGCATATGCAATTTGCACTTCACACTTTTTCGCAAACTTTGCAGCTACAATATTTTTAGCAACATAGCGTGCTGCATAAGCCGCACTACGATCAACTTTTGTAGGGTCTTTGCCGGAAAAAGCTCCACCTCCATGGCGCGAATAACCTCCATATGTATCAACAATAATTTTTCTGCCAGTTAAACCACTGTCGCTAACCGGGCCACCAATTACAAATCTTCCTGTTGGGTTCACGAAAATTTTTATATTATTATCAATCATGTTTTCCGGAATGATTGGTTTTATTACACTTTCAATAATATCTTTACGGATTGTTTCTAAAACTATATTTTCCGCATGTTGGGCTGAAATAATAATTGTATCAACCCGCTTGGGTGTATTGTTTTCGTATTCAACTGTAACCTGAGTTTTGCCATCTGGGCGTAAATATCCAAGAATTTTTTTTTTGCGGACATAAGCTAATCTTTTAGCTAATTTATGCGCTAAAGAAATAGGAAGTGGCATTAATTCAGGTGTTTCATCGCAAGCAAAACCAAACATCATGCCTTGGTCTCCGGCGCCAATTTGATTTTCGATTTTGTCTTCTCCACATTTTGCTTCTAAAGATTTATTTACTCCTATTGCAATATCTGGCGATTGAGAATGGATTGAAGTTATTACTCCACAAGTATTTCCATCGAATCCAGCAAATGGATTATCATAGCCGGCATCTTTTACAACCTTTTTTGCGATATGTGAAATCGGAACATAACAAGAAGTCGAAACCTCTCCCATAACGTGTATTAGACCCGTAGTAGCAGCGACCTCACAAGCTACATGTGCGTTTGGGTCTTTCATTAAAATTTCATCTAAAATAGCGTCTGAAATTTGATCACAAAGTTTGTCCGGATGTCCTTCTGTTACTGATTCTGAGGCAAAAAGAAATGTCATTTATATTTTTGTCCTTTTTTATAAAATACATTAATTTCATTGTGCCATATTTTAATAAAAAAATCTATAATTTTTTATTTTATTCACGGAAATTTCACAAAATATTACAAGAATTTAATATGGGTTATGTCACAAATTTATAGCTTTACTTCCTCGCCCCCCGCACATAATACGCGGGGCGAAGAATTCATATCAACAATTTAAGGGTACAATACAGATTTAACGATAAAATTTTTAAAATTCAAAGCGTGAGGAAAGCAAATACTGACGTATTTAACTGACGAGCAATATAGAATTTTAAAAATTTTAGTTAAATATGTGTTGCTAAAGAAATATTAGACAGGCTCTTAAAAATTAATAATATTTTAATTAAAACTGTTCTTAAACTATTTTAAGCAAAAATTTCCTAAAATTTGGTTATGCCATAAATTAGTTTCACATTCTTTGCCTATGCACTGTATGGGCGAAAAATTCATATCAATAATTTAATAGTTTTGAATATCAAAATAATTGATTTATTTTTTTAGTAGTTATAGTTTGAAATTAGCATTTATAAACATAGTAAAAATATACTATTTTTATTAAAAATAAAATTAATTTTTTGTTAAATATTTTGGAGGAATTCACCATGTCAAACATTAAATCCATTTTAGGCAGTGTGAAAAGCTCGGACAAACTGTTCGAACTAATTAATCGAGCAAAAAGTATTTTAAAAATCTGTAATTTATTTAGAGTTAAGAAATTTTTTTCGAAAACTTTTATTATAAGTTTAGCGACTTTATTTATGATTTATAGTTTAAATTTCATAAATTTATTTCAGGCAGTTGCTACTAATGTTAGTGTTGTTAAAGTTGTTAAACCAGGAAAAAATAAAATTCCAATAGATATAGGTGGTAGAATACTAAATCAAAACAAATCAATTCCAGATGACAAAATTCCGGAGACTCCGCTGAGCCAGCCAAAAACTCCATCGAGGCAACCATTAACTCCACCGAACCAGCCAAAAACTCCGCCGAAGCAGCAGAAAATCCTGCCGAGCCAACCAGGAGCTCCAAAAAACCAGCCGAAAAGTTCATCAAGCCAGCCAGTAGTTTCGCCGAAGCAGCAGAAAATCCTGCCGAGCCAACCGGAAGCTCTGAAAATCCAGCCGGAAAGTTCATCAAGCCCGCCAAACATTCAAATTGAAAATCAACCCAAAAGCAAAAATGATGAAGTTAATGAGGCGATTGATAATTTAAAAATAAAATTTTTAAATCTTGAAAATGATTCAAAGAATGAAGCTTATGAAGTGATTAATGAATTAAAAGAGAATTTTGAAAAAATTTTAAATCTTGAAAATATTTTACAGTCTGAAAACAATGAGTTTAATATTGATGAATTAAGATTTAAAGATAGTTTTTTAGAAAAAAATAAAAAAATTAAAAACCAAATTTTGGAAGTTCATAAAAGTACCGAAATTCTTAAAATTTGCAAAGAAATCAGTTCGAAAATTAAAAATATCATTAATTTAAGTAAAATTAATTTTAGTGAAATCAAGCATAAAAAAGAAGTTGCCGAAATACAAGGCGCGCTACCAAGATATGAAGCAAATTTTAAAAAAATTGAAGATGATCTTGAACAGTCTGAAATTGCTGCAGAAAATTTGAATATTAAAAATCAATTAGAAGAAAATGAACGTAAAAAAATTAAAAATAAAATCGCTGAAATCAAAAATGATTTTAAATCTTGCAAATATCATTTTTTTATGTCCGATTTATGGTCTAATCCGGAAGCCGAGGAAAGTTGTAAATCAATAGAAAAAAAATTTGAAAACAAAACATTAAAATTAGAGATTATATTAAAGATTTCCAGGAGAACAGCAAATTAACTAGTGAATCAACTGTTGAACGAGAAATTAACGAAATAGTTGAAACAAATCAAACTGAAGAAAACGATATCCAGGGAAATCGGAGAAATGAGCCAGATGATCCTGAAATTAAAAAATATAAATATAAAATTGAAGTTTTACGCGAAAAATTAGCAAAGTTAAAAGAAAGCAACGGCAAAAACGAAAGCGGTGAAAATATAATTCAAAAAGCTGAAATGGAAGATTATTATAAGAAAATTAAGGAAGAATTAAAAACATTATCAAGATTACTTGAAACCGATTTTGTGTTCATGGAAGAGCTCGAAAAGGCTGTTAAATCCGCTAAAAACAAATATAAAATGGGTTATTATAATTTAAAAATAATTCATGAAAAAAACGTTCAGAGATAAATAAAAGATTTGAAATAGCTCACAATGAAAATGAAGAGAAATTAATAAAACTCGAAAATCTCGAAAATGAGGAAAAATTCATTTTGGATGAACATTTGAAAAACTTAAGTTCTATAAGCGAAAAAGGATTTGGCGAAATCCAATCTAGTACTAAAAAAGATTTGAACTTAAGTTATAGAAGTAAAAAAGGACTTGACAAATTCCAATCTAGTATTGAAAAAGTTTCGAAAATCTTAAATTATGTAGATGAAAAAGAATTTAACGAAATCCAATCTAGTATTGAAGAATATTTGGAAAACTTAAATTCTATAAGTGAAAAAGAATTTAACGAAATCCAATCCAATTTTAAAGAAGATTTTAAAAACTTAGATTCTATAAGTAAAAATAAATTTAACGAAATCCAATCTAGTATTAAAGAAGGTTCTAAAAACTTAAGTTTTTACTTAATTTCTTTAAATAAAAAAGAACTTGACAAAATCCAATCTACTATTAAAAAAGATTTAGAAGACTTAAATTGTGAAAGT
>JAIRZH010000085.1 GCA_031267335.1 Oscillospiraceae bacterium
GGCGCCTTGGCGAAGTGCAACGAGCCACCGTAAGCCGCTGTTTCTTTGGGAGTACCCGTTTCTTTTCTAAAGAAATGGGTACAAATAATAAGGCTTTGAAAAGAACTTAAGCTTACCTAAATGTGGCAAACGTAAAATTAGACACTTTTTAGGAGTACCCGTTTCTAGAAATGGGTACAAAAAGTAAGGCTTTGAAAAGAACTTAAGCTTACTTAAAAGTGGTGGACATAGAATAATTTCCAAATATTAAGACGACATTCCTGGCCCAACAGAATTATAAATAAAAACAGTTTCTATGCAGGTTTTTATGAAATTATCGCCAAAATCGTCGCTGGAAACAATTTCGAAGATCTCCCCATTAGACATATTTTTTATTTTGCAAGAATTATTTTTTATTTCTTCATTGCCAAAAGCCAAAAAATATTTATAAGCTGCTTTATTTGCGAATTGTATTTGAGATTTTACATTGCCTTCGAACAAATTTATATCCGCTTTGATTCCGAATTCTCTTAGTTTTGAAATAATTTTTGTTACTTTAATTTTTGCTTCGCTAATTAAACAAGCAATGTATAAATCTCGTGAATTTGTTTCTGAAATTTCGATTTTTTGAGTTTTAATAATTTCTATTATTCTTTCTACACCTATGGCAAACCCAGTAGCACATAAGTCAGGTCCGCCCATAAATTTAGAAAGACCATCATATCTCCCGCCGCCGCACACTGTTAAATTTCCAGTTTGGGTTGCAACAATAAATTCAAAAACAAACTTAGTATAATAATCTAATCCACGAACTATATATGGATTAACTTTATATTCAATTCCACAAGTAGTTAAAGTATTTTTGATTTCTTCGAAATCCCGGTTACATTCTTTGCAAATATTCATAACGGTAACTGGCGCATTCTGGCAAATTTTTTGGCAACTTTCTTCTTTGCAATCAAAAATTCTTAATGGATTTTTCTCAAGTCTTGCACGGCAAACCGAACACAAATTATTAAGATTTTTATTGAAAAAATCCAAAACTAAATTTCTGTAATCGTTATGGCATTCTTTGCAACCTATTGCATTTATTTCTAATTTAACATTTTTTAATCCAAGTTTTTTAAAAATGTAATTTGCTAAAAATAAAAGTTCAATATCGGAATTTACTGAATTTCCACCAAAAATTTCAATTCCGAATTGGAAAAATTCACGATACCTACCAGACTGAGGTTTTTCATATCTAAAACAAGGCCCGAAATACATTAATTTCAAAGGCAATATTTGATTATTTAAATCCTCTAAGATAGCGCGTAAAACACCGGCAGTAAATTCCGGCCTTAAACTTATCGAACGCCCGGATTTATCGTCAAAAGTATACATTTCTTTTTGCACAACATCTGAAGTCTCGCCAGATGAAAGTTTAAAAAGCTCAGTAAATTCAATAACAGGAGTTCGAACATTTAAAAAACCATAAAAAGCAGCCGACTCTTTCATAACAGACTCAACCCAACTCCAAATTTTATCATTCGGTGGCAAAACATCTTTCGTTCCTCTGACTCTTTTAATAAAAAAACTCATCAAGTTCTCTCCTTTTGGTATTATTGTTAGTTAATACACAACCTAAACTTTTGTCAGCGATTCTATCAATTAAAATTTCAGCAGTAGCGAGATTTGTAGCGACTGGAATATTATAAAAATCGCAATTTCTTAATAATTCTAGTTCGCTTTGATTGCTATACCAATTTTTTCCCGTGTCACGGAAAAAAAATACTATATCGATCTCGCCACAAGAAATTTTTGAAAAAATTTGATGATATCCACCTAGAATACCATTTAAAAGTACTGTCAAATTTAGATCTAATTTTTCGATAGCGCGCGAAACTTCTGACGTGACGAACAGGTTATGGCAGGTTATTATATTCCTATATGCAATGCAAAATCGCACCATTAATTCTTTTTTTCTTTCTCTAGCGGTTAATACGATATTTAACTTACGGTCTTTTTGCTCTAAATTTTCTTCCGTTTGTGATATTTTTCGAATAATACTCAATATTTTAATTTCCTCCGCAAATAATTAACTTACCATCTAGCAAGTTCCATTATTAAATACTAGCATAAAAAAATTTAAATAAATAATCAGTATTTTTTGGTTTGTGTTGCATTGAATTTTTTAGCAGTACGAAAATATTATTTTAAAAATTTTTCTTTTTAAAAAAATCTCTATTTTATGTTTTTTAAAATTAATTTGGACAAAATACATTCCAGAGGTGGCAAATTTGGCAAAACGTATCGGCGAACAAACTATATTAATAGAAAGCAATCCAAAAATCATTGGATTTGCTTCGGTTGTAGGGAAAAAAGAATCTGAAGGTCCATTATCGAAATATTTCGATGAAACTTTTGAAGATACAACTTTAGGGCAAGAAACTTGGGAACGTTCTGAGGGTTTTCTGCAAAAAAAAGCTGTAAAATTAGCATTAAAAAAAGCCGGCATGAATGCTAATAAAATAAATGCAATATTTGCTGGAGATTTATTGGATCAATGTATTTCATCCATATTTGGTATAAAAGAAGCTAGAATTCCGTTTTTAGGGCAATTTGGTGCGTGCTCGACAATGGCTCAAACAATGATTATGTCTTCAATAATGATAGATTCCGGCGCAGCAGAATCTTGCATTGCGGTAACTTCTTCACATTTTTGCGCAGCTGAAAGACAATATAGATTTCCACTTGAATATGGAGGCCAAAGAACCCCAACAGCTCAATGGACAGTTACAGGTTCCGGGGCAGTTGTAATTTCTAAAAATAATAATAATTCTAATAATTCAAGTATAGAACATGTGCTTATAGGAAAAATCGAAGATTTAGGAGTTAAAGATTCTTCAAATATGGGAGCAGCCATGGCACCAGCTGCCGCACGCACAATCGAAAGATTTTTTTTAGATACAAAAACATTGCCGAAAGATTATGATTTAATTTTAACTGGAGATTTAGGCGAAATTGGGAGTGAATTACTCAAAAAACTTTTAAAAAATTCAAATTTTAATATATATGATAATCATAACGATTGCGGACTTATGATATACGAAAGAGAAAAACAAGATGTACATGCAGGAGGTTCTGGATGCGGGTGTTCGGCTTCAACCCTTTGTTCTATCATATTGCAAAAAATGTTTAATAAAGAAATAAATAATATAATTTTCATTGCCACGGGTGCTTTAATGTCGCCGACTTCGTTCCAACAAGGTGAAACTATACCCGGAATAGCGCATTTGGTTCATATAAAATCCGCCGGCTAATTTTTAGAAGTTATTTTTTTAAACCCATAAATACATTTTTTAATAATTTTTGGCATTTTTATTATTTATTTTCCTTAATTAGGGCCTGTTCCCACTACTGTTTAACGACCATATTTCGGTACTTTTTGATTTGTACTACGTTAAATTTTTTTACAATACGTTAGTATTGTGAAAAAATTTTCCTTATTCAAACCAAAA
>JAIRZH010000087.1 GCA_031267335.1 Oscillospiraceae bacterium
GGCGCCTTGGCGAAGTGCAACGAGCCACCGTAAGCCGCTGTTTCTTTGGGAGTACCCGTTTCTTTTCTAAAGAAATGGGTACAAAGAGTAAAGCTTTGAAAAGAACTTAAGCTTACCTAGATGTAACAGACATAAAATTAGTTACTTTTTAGGAGTACCCGTTTCTAGAAATGGGTACAAAGAGTAAAGCTTTAAATAAAAGCCTATTCCTGATCATGTACCAAAACTCCAAATAAAGAGTATAAAAATGCAATCGGTAGAGGAAGAAAACCTTTAAATAGATAGAGCCTGTCTAATATCTCTAAAGCAGCGCATATTTAACTAAAATTTTTTCTGTATTGCTCGTCAGTTAAATACGTCAGTATTTGCCTTCCTCACGCTTTAAACTTTAAAATTTTATCGTTAAATCTGTATTGCTTAGAAATATTAGACAGGCTTTAAATTCTTTAAAATATTTCGAGAAATTTTTTAAAATTTAATCTAAAAAAGTTTTACAATATTTTGAATAAATGTTAATATAATGAAAGTTTGTCTTAAAAATAATTTTATATCTAATGTGAGTTCAATGAAAATATATTCAAACATAATGAAGTAATTCAGTATTTACAAGGCATGGTGGATTTAGCTAAAAATTTTTTTAATCAATTTTTGTTTAAATTCTAAAAATAAACTGCTATCTATAATATTTAGCTTCCTAGCTTCGGCCATATATTTTAGCTCCTTGAGGCAATTTCCGTCGAACTCACGTTATCTAAGAAATATAGCTTTTTTGTAATTTCAGGAATTTTATTATTTTATTCAAAATTTTTATAGAGGTGTTTTTAAATTGAGGTTATTTTTTATAAATAAAATAAAAAGGGTGATTGCTTTAATTTTGGCAATGAGTGTTTTGGTCATATCAATAGGAAACGACTTAGCAAGTTCTGGTAAAAAATTTTCAGAACTTTCGGACAAAAGAGAGCCTTGGGAACTCCTAGAAGTTGTCAATTTCGCGTTAGAAAAATCAAATGACATGATGGATAGATTTTTAAGTTTTAAACAAAGCGATGCAACAAAATTGTATGTCATAAAAGATTATAAAGAAAATTTTGACCAAAACGGAAATTCTTTTGTTGTATCTAATTTATGCAAGAATATTCCTGATAAAGACATAAAAATCAAATGTCATGCATGGAGTGACCAAGATTCATTTTTGGATCAAACCAAAAGATTCGTAGGAAATTTAGATAATATTTTAAATGGAAACACAAATAGTAAAATTTCGGGTGCCCTTAGAGATATTCGTGAAATCGATTATAAAATTGACAAAATGTTTCAAGATGATTGGATGATGTTAGAAGATGAATCAAATCAATTGAAAATTTATCCTTTACAAGATTTAGATAATAATTTTACAAAACAAAATTTCAATCATTTTTCTTTTCTTCAACGATTAATTTTTCGTTTAAACGAAATAAAAGAATGTTTAGAATCTAATCAATATATTGATCAAGACATAAGAGATCATTTTAAAAAAATTTGGAATTATATTCGTTTCATGCCGGAATTTATCCGCATTTTGGAAAAAACAGGTACTGAGTGTCAAGTAGTATCTGGTTATTTGGGCACTCTTAAAATAGAGATTTTAAAAGTTTATCTTGAGGAAATTTACCGAACAAATCTTAACATGGGATTAAATCGTTATCAGTTTTTTAAATCAGATTGCCCTCAAAGGCTTAAAATGATATTAAACTCGTGCTTTGGAAATGTTAGATATCAACTAATTGATAATCCGGCAAAACAAGGTTTGGGCGTTTTAGGTGGAATAGTTGCTGGCGCGGGAAGCTTTTTTGGGGGCAATAAATTACCTCCCGTAGTATTCGCTAGTGACGCTGCTTATGAAATTAGCATGGGAGAATATAGTTTCATACAAAAAACGTATCATAAACTGGGTGATCTTGGCAAAAGAGCGGCAAGTTTATCTTTAATTGTTGGTATTCCGATTTTAGGTGTTAAAATTATTAGTGCTTTTGCTGATGCACTTTTATCTTCATTTGGATTTTTTAAACAAAAAATAAAAAATCAAATGCTTACTCAAGTTAGACAAGTCTCTGGAGATCCTATAAAATTTCGTGCTGCAATACAAGAATTTTTATCTAAAATGACATTAGGGTTAGAAGATATTATAGTTCCTCTTTCTATGGACTTAGCAGGCGGAGCGTTGCTTAACAGAGCAAGCGGAATATCAAATAAAAGAAAATCTCAAATTATGGCTTTTAATGGTCCGCCTGGTGTGGGAAAATCTTATATGGGACGATTGATTTGTCTGATCCTCACCGGAGGAGATATTGTATCGTCGCTTTATTTACCTGCATCGATGTTATTAGATATAAAACTTATAGATTATTTCCGCGAAGATAGCGTACCATTTAAACTAGTGAATAATAAAAGGGTAGTAATATTTATTGATGAATTTGATAAACTGCCATTAAAAAAAAGAGTTGAAATTCAAAATTTCTTTAGAGATGCAGTAGATTATGGAAGTGTTACGGTTAATCCGCCAAAAGAAGTTCAAAGCAGGTGGTATATTCCTCAGCTAGGTTTCGCTAAATTAAATATGAGTGGATGTATAATAATTATAAGCAGCAACGCTAGCCAAAAGAGTTGGAATAAAAATGCGGAGTTTGAAGATGAAACAGGTGTTAGGGACATTAAAATAGATGAATCTTTTGCTTCTAGAGTGTCGCTTTATCATTTTCATGATTTTTCACATGAAATATATTGTAATTTTTACAAAAAATGGTTTGTTGATTTCAATATTTTTTTAAAGTCGTCAAATATAGTGTTAATTTATGATGATTCGGATATTCAAAATCTTGCACAGTTCTCAGTTGATGCCAAAAAAGGCGCACGTTCTGTGGAAGAGATAACGGCTAAAATAGCTTCTTTGATTACCACAGTTACCAGGATTGAATTAAATCGTTTTATTAAATTTTTTCAATATTTTTTGCCTAAAAAGAAATTATTTAAAATTAAAATTAGTTGCGCATCTAAAACTTATGAGATAACAGCTGTAGCCGTCGAAGATGCCTCAGCTGCCTCAGCCGCCTCAGCCGCCGCACCTTAAATAAAAAGTAGAATTATATTTAGATCCTATCCCTAAAAAATAAACAATACTAACAATCAAAAAAATATTTGAAATATTAGATATTTAAATGCTGAATTTAATGTAAATTACGTAAATTAATTGAATTCGCGTTAAATTTTTAAAACCGGAGTAAATAAATGGAAAATAAACAAAGTTATGAATCATGGACAATCAAAATGTTATCCTTATTATATTAAAGCGACACTTGTCTGCGGCGCCTTGACGAAGTGCAACGAGCCACCGTAAGCCGCTGTTTCTTTGGGAGTACCCGTTTCTTTTCTAAAGAAATGGGTACAAAGAGTAAGGCTTTAAATAAGAACTTAAGCTTACCTAGATGTAACAGACATAAAAT
>JAIRZH010000090.1 GCA_031267335.1 Oscillospiraceae bacterium
GATGCTCTTTTTTGGAGCTTGTCTAATATTTCTAAGCAGCGTAGATTTTATGATAAAATTTTTAAAATTCAAAGCGTGAGAAAGGCAAATACTGACGTATTTAACTGACGAACAATACAAAATTTTAAAAATTTTATCGTTAAATCTGTATTGCTTAGAAATATTAGACAAGCTCTTGCTAAAAGATAAGCTATGAGGAATAAAAATTAAAAATTATCAAATACTAAATAAAATAAACCTGAAAATTAAAAAATTCTATAATCTAGGAGTCATATAAATGTCAAAAGAAAATGTTAAAAAGTTTTATGAAGCACTTGCAAAAGAAGAAAAATTACGAAAGAAATTGAAAGATTTAAATTTAAACATTTCTGGCGGTGTTTCTTTTAGTGAAAAAGAACAATTATTTCAAGATGAATTAATACCGTTTGCGAAAAATGCAGGCTATGAGTTTACTCTTGATGAATTAAAAAATGTAGAAAAAGAAATGTCAAATTTTTCATCAAAACGGCTTAATGACTCTGATTTACAAATAGCCGGAGGCTTTGTTGGCGCTTGTATCGCTATCGGAAGAGGCTTTGACATTGAAAAAAAATTAGCGGGCGAATATTTAAGCCCAGGGAAACCATACGTTCGTAATAGCGATCAATCTGAAAGCCAAATGGCTATCGGAGCGATACTTCTTTGTCTAGCTGTTGGTTTTGGGATAGGATCAACTAAAGACAAAAAAGGAAATACTCCAACAGCATGTTTTGTATTAGGTGTATAAAATTAATTTTTAATTATATTTATTTTACCTTTAATAAAATTCTTCGAAAAATTTTTTAATTCTAAGAGCCTGTCTAATATTTATAAGCAATACAGATTTAACGATAAAATTTTTAAAATTCAAAGCGTGAGGAAGGCGAATACTGACGTATTTAACTGACAAGCAATACAGAATTTTTAAAAATTCTAGTTAAATATGTGCTGTTTTAGAGATGTTGGACAGGTTCTAAGAGCCTGTCCCTAAAAAATTCAACAATAAAATCCAATGATTTTTTTCGCCAGGAAATTAATGAATTTCATTGCTGAGTTTTTAGGAACGGACTCTTAGTTTTGAATTAAGTTTATCATCTGGAAACCCAAAAATTTCTTCAGTTGATAGATAAATTAAATCTAAATTTAAAAATTTAGGTTTAAAATTCGAGTTTTTAAAATCATTAACTATATATCTAAAACAACTAATTATTCTTTCCTTGTCTTTTGAATTAATTTCATTTTTTTTAATTATTTTATTATTTTCAAGCATTCCATTATTTTTTAAAATTTTTTCTAAACAATAAGTTTGCTGCAGAACCGGCAAATCTAAGATATTCAAACACGGTAAAACAGTTAAAGTAAAAATTGTGCTTGCCAGAACTATCAAAGAATTTTTTAAGCATTTTTCTTGTCTTGCTATATGATAAATTGCAAAAAATAGTGCAAAAATATTTAATACTATCGAAGCATATCTAGCAGTCGTGAGCCCGTAGTTCGAAACACGTATATATATTGCAAAAAATTGCATTGCAATCAATGGAATTATTACATATCCACCAAATTTTAAAAAAATTTTTATTACCGATAAATTTGTTTTGAACTGCGTTAAAGTGGCAACGAAAAATACAAATCCCAGCGATGCAAGCGAAACAAATATGTTTATTAGATTGGAAGGAAATGTAAAAATAAATAAAATTTTAATTAAATATACATATAAAATAACCAATAAAATAAAATAAATCGGAAACATTACTTTTAAAATTATAGTTTTAAATATTCCTGGCAATTTGATTTTTTCATTTATTTTAGGAATATTAGCAAGAAATAAATTAATAAATAAAACAATTACGATAAATTCTACGATTATTGTGTATATTTTATACGAACTATCAAAATTATATATTAATGACGTAAAAGCAAAAAAACAAATTGAGATACCTGCAAAAATAATTGCGCAAACAAATAAATTGAAAAGAGTGTTTTTAAAAATGTATGAAAAAAATTCTGAAAAATTTTCGTTTATTAAAAAATATAAAGTCATTATTATTAGTGAAAAAGCAATTCCGAAAATCGCGAGTGATACATATCGATTTTCATGGGAAAAATAAAGCGAAACAAATGGTAAAAAACTAATAATAACTAGGATAAAATTATATATTATCTTATTAATTTTAAAATTATATTTTTCATTTAAAATTTCGCTAAATGTGCAAAAAACTATCCCGAACATAAGACTTCCAAGCATTTCTAAAATAATTTTAGTTTTATTATTTTCAAATGTGTATGGTTCAAAACGCAAATACGCAATTATAAAAAACGAGATTATAGAAAAAATAAATGGAAAATAAAATCTTTTAATTGAATTTTTAATTCTAAAAATTGATTTTTTAAACATACAAATTCCTAATCAAAAAAATTAATAAAAATAATTACGGACGGTAGCAAAAACGGGCTAAAAAATTATTGTTTTACGTTCTCTGAACTTATCATAGAGCACGACTTTAAATATTAATGTCTGGATATTCACAATTCCCATTTTATATCTTATATTTTAAACAAGATTTTTTAAATGCCAACACCCATGCCTTTTTAATAATGAAACTATTCTGTTTCTTAAAGCCTGTCTAATATCTCCAAAGCAGCACATATTTAACTAAAATTTTTAAAATTCTGTATTGCTCATCAGTTAAATACGTCAGTATTTGCCTTCCTTACGCTTTGAATTTTAAAAATTTTACCGTTAAATCTGGTATTGCTTAGAAATATTAGACAGGCTTTAAGAAATGATTAGGACGTTAGTGGAAGTTAAGTTTGTTTCGAAAAGGTGAGTAGTAACTGAAAATGTTTAAAATTATTAAAAATTTGCATCTTTAACTTACCAAAGACAGGATCTAATTATTCTGAGTCAAATAAAATATTATTTGTATTTATTAATTTTATTTAAGACAGTTATAATTTCTGAATAATTAAAGTTTGGCTCGTCGGCCAAGCGGTTAAGACATTGGCCTCTAACATTAATAATGCGGGTTTGATCCTTGTACGAGTCACCAAACGTTATTTGGGAAAACATCTAAATTTATTTAAAGTAATTTATTTAAACCATTTTCGTCTGAAAACGGGGGAATTAAACCTGGCACATGGAAATTAAACCAAGAATGGCAAACCTTAACAACCCATCTTCGTAGCTTAAAATCAAAATTTTTCTCTATTTCTTTTTTCTCTTCTCCGTGAGTCCGTATATGAGGAATGTAATTTCTTTTTTTATGATGTTTTCGTATTTTTCTCTGATAAATGTTGCATCTAGATAGTGTAGTCAATAAATATTAGCCCAAATAGCGATGCATCGTATATGAATCGTAGCAAGGAAAGAAGCTGTGTTTTTAGTGCATGACTAATTTTAAGTTTTTGAAAAACAAGTTTCAATAAATTTTATAATTCCACTCGCCATTTTCTGCGTGTCGTTATGCTCTGTATCCGATTTGATAACTACTCTACAATGATTTTCTCTAAGAAGATTAACTAATTCTTCAGAACTTTCAAGACTTAAAAAATCATTTTCGTCTCCGCTAACAGCATATATTTTTATCTTACTTTTAGATTCTTTTATAAGTTGACTCAATTTTTCTGTTGCATTAAAATTTAACCTCGAAATTTTCGGAACAATCTTGGCGAAAAAAGATGCTCCGTATTCGAGTATTGGAAGTTTTTCTAAAATTTTACGACATGCATTTTTCATATCATCCATTGGTGAAAATAAAATTATTGCAAACGGTGTTTGTTTGGTAATTTCAAAGAGGTAATAAGCAATATATATAGCCATACACCCGCCAAGCGAATGCCCACTTATTATTATATCATTTGGTTTTATTTTATAAACTTCTAAAATATGATGAAAAGAACCTTTAATTGCTTCAATAAATTTTTCTTGATTAATCCTCAACATAGCGAAATTGATATTTTCGCTATTTCCGAAATTAAGATATTCCAAGCAAAAAATTTCCGCTCCTTGATTATTGATTTCTTTCATCCAGTCACTTAAAAGATAATTAGTTACAGATCCTCCATTCCCCCCGAAAAAAATAAAATTTTTGCCAGATAATTTTTTTCCCTTACTTCCTTTCATATGTATAATTTTGTTTCCGTTTACATCAATAACTTCAGCACCTTCTATGAGCCTAACTTCTTTATTCAAAAAAGCACCCGGCAAGATACTGATAGTCGATATTGTTCTAATGGCACAAAACGTAACTGCTGTAATTGACCCCGCAAAAATAATTGATAAAATATATTTATATTTATTTGTTTGATTTGATTGCAAATTTTTCGGTAATTTTTTGGTTTCTTTGTTAATATAATTATTTGGTAGCATCGAACTAGAACTGTTATTAAACGTAGGAATTTGACTTACGGCAATCACTGATCTTATCATTATTGTACTAATTAATATTAAACAACCCATTTTTTTAAAATTCATCAAAAATAAACCTCCATAAAATTGTTTAAAAATTTGTATGACGATTTTCGAACCGAAATAACTAAACCCGAACTTACAAGTTCAATTAATTTTTAACATATTAATGTAAAAAACACAAATAATTTATTTTATAATCCACATAAACTTCAAGGAATATTGTATAATAATTAAAAAACGCTATATTCACCTCAAAGTGACAAATCAAGAATAAGAAAAATATTTTCGCTAGCATATTTTCTTGTTTGATAAATGATTCTAATTTGATTCAATTGTTAAATTCTTGTAATATTACGTAAAATTTCCGTGGTAAACTAAATCATTTCGAAAATTTTTCTTATTTAAACTAAAAATTACTCAAAGTTTGGTTATTTTCACTGGTTTGGCCAAAAATAAACGTAAAATATCAAAAATTTTAAAAAGTTATGTTTCAATTTACCAAAATTCAAATTATTTTTATCACAAACAATTTGAATTTTGTGATGCTGCTAAGCGCGCAGCGATAAGCCTATATGGCGAACACGAAATATAATCTATATTTAAGCTTGCAAAAAACTTAATAGACTGTGGGTCTCCTGCGTGTTCGCCACAAACTCCGATTTTAAGATTTGGATTTGATTTTTTCCCAAGATTAATAGCAATTTTCATGAGTTCTCCGACGCCTTGAATATCTATATGAGCAAATGGATCTGATTTATAGATATTATTATCATAATAATGTTTTAAAAACTTTTGTGAATCATCCCGGCTTAAACCGTAAGTCATTTGTGTTAAATCATTTGTGCCAAAACTGAAAAAATCAACTTCTTTGGCTATTTTATCTGCTATTAAAGCAGCACGAGGAATTTCTATCATTGTTCCGAATTTATAATTTATTTTGCTATTTGTTGAACCGATAATTCTATCGTAAACTTCTTTTATAATATTTTTTATAAATTTTAGTTCGTTTATATCACCGATTAAAGGTATCATAATTTCAATATTTTTAAAGTTTGTTTCTAAAGCAGTGCTAAAAATAGCTTCAGCTTGTATTTGAGCAATTTCAGGATAAGAAATCAGCAGCCGGCATCCACGATGGCCCATCATTGGGTTAAATTCTTTTAAATTGTTTATGCTGATTTTTAAATTTTCAAATGAAATTCCAAGGCTACAAGCAGTTTTTAAAATTTCGTTTTCCGAGTTTGGCAAAAATTCATGAAGTGGAGGATCTAAAAATCTTATAACAAAAGGCTTGCCCATAAGCAATTTAAACATTTTTTTGAAATCATTTTTTTGAAATACAAGTAATTTTTTTAATGCATTATTACGTTCTTCTGGGCTAACGGCAAAAATCATTTTACGCATGCAATTTATTCGTTCTTGGGCGAAAAACATATGTTCAGTTCGGCATAATCCTACACCCTGGGCGCCAAATTCTAAAGCTTTTTTAACGTCAAACGAATTATCTGCATTAGCTAAAACTTTAATATTTAAGTTTGAATCTACTAATTCAAGAAATTCATTTAAATTATCAGAAAATTTCGCAGGAATAGTTTTAACTTCGCCAAGATAGACTTTACCTGAAAAACCATCAATTGAAATTAAATCTCCTTCGTGAATTATTTTTTCGTCAGCTTCAAAATAAGAGTTTTCGAAAATTTTAATCTCATTGCAACCAGAAATACAGCATTTGCCCATCCCGCGTGTTACAACTGCTGCATGTGAAGTCATACCGCCACAAGCCGTTAAAATCCCTTGTGAATGTTGTACGGCTTCTATGTCTTCTGGGGAAGTTTCGTTGCGTACAAGTATTATTTTTTGGCCATTTTTTGAATCTAAAATTGCTTTTTTAGGATCGAAAACAACTTTCCCGATAGCTACACCTGGTGATGCCGCTAAGCCTTGAGCGATAGGTTTTATTTGCTTAATTTTTTCTTCATCAAAATGAGAATATAAAAAACATTCCATTTGTTTACATTCAACACGATTAATTGCCTCAGTTTTATTTATGAGATTTTCTTTATAAAAATCCAAAGCGATTTTCACAGCTGCTTCATGGCTTCTTTTGCCACATCTTGTTTGAAGCATATAAAGTTTACCACGTTCAATTGTAAATTCCATATCTTGCATATCTTTAAAATAGGATTCTAAAATCTGTGAAACTTTATTTAAATCAGACCAAATTTTACTATTTTTTAAATTTTCTATAGAAATTGGAGTAAAAACACCAGAAACTATGTCTTCGCCTTGCGATTTTTTTAAATATTCGCCAAAAATTTCTTTCTTTCCAGTTATTGGATTACGGCTAAAAAATACGCCAGAACCTGAATTTTCATCAAAATTGCCAAACACCATCGATTGCACAATCACTGCTGTTCCGGCATCACATGGAATATTATGCATTTTTCTATAAAATTTCGCTCTTGAGTTTTCCCACGAACAAAAAATTGCGTTTATAGCCTTAAAAAGCTGTTCTTGCGGATCTTGCGGAAAATCAAAACCGATTTTATTTTTATAAATATTTTTAAATTTTGTTAATTTTTCTTCATGTGTTTCGGCTTTTTCAAACTTCGATTTCGGAATTCCCATGACGATATCAGAAAACATTTGGATAAATCTTGTATATGTGTCAAATGCAAAATTAGTATTCCTGGTTAAAGATTCTAATTTTTTAAGGGCGAAATCATTCATTCCAATATTGAGTATTGTATCCATCATTCCAGGCATAGAAACACACGAACCTGACCTTGCTGATAACAAAAGCGGCGTCTCACTATTACTTACTGAAAAAAATTGTTTGCCAGTAATTTTTTCTAATTCAGCAAGTGATTCAATAATTTGTGTTTTTAATTCTTCGCAAAGTTTTTTACCGTTCTGATAAAAATGTTTGCAGGCTTCTGTTGTTATTATAAACCCGGCAGGCACCGGCAAATTTAAAGAACACATCTTAACAAGGCTCCACGCCTTGCCGCCAATTAGTTCTTTGCTTAGTTCTTTAGCTTCAGGGAAAGTATATATAAATTTCATAAAACCACTCATCTATTAATATTTACAAAACTTGCAAATTATAGCTATTTAAAAATATAAAAGTCTATTAGGCATGTTTTCGTTTATGGGAATTTCATATAATATTACAAGAATTTAGAGATTAAACTTTCGTCAGGAATTTAGTACTTAAACAATAATGTCGGATTAGGCAAGCTTAAGTGCTTATCTAATGCCTGATTTTATGTCTGTTACACCTAGGTAAGCTTAAGTTCTTTTCAAAGCTTTACTTTTTGTACCCATTTCTTTAGAAAAGAAACGGGTACTCCCAAAGAAACAGCGGCTTACGGTGGCTCGCTGCGCTTCGCCAAGGCGCC
>JAIRZH010000106.1 GCA_031267335.1 Oscillospiraceae bacterium
AATCAAAAAGTATCGAAATATGGTCGTTAAACAGTAGTGGGAACAGGCCATAATTATACATGCTTTTATTTTAATTTATTTGTAAACTTTTTTTAAAACAAGCATAGTTATACAAAATATTTTTAATTATTGTCTTAATTTTCGTTCATGTTTTTGCCGCGCAAACTTCGATAAGTTCCGAAAATTTTTATTCAGAATAGTATAAAAATACGGAGGCGATTTTTTGGCAATCAAAATTTTCATCGATCAAGGACATAACCCAACAGGGCGTCATAACGCAGGAGCACAATCGAATGGTTTATTTGAACAAAATATTACATATTCAGTTGGAATTTATTTATCACAAATGTTAGAAAAAGATTCACGTTTTCAGGTGCAAGTTTCGCGAACATCTCCAGATGTAGCTTTGGGAGTTAATAATGAAACTAGTTTAGCGAAAAGAGTTTTAATGGCAAACGCTTGGCCAGCTGACTGTTTTTTAAGCATTCACGTTAATGCTTCTGAGAACACTTCGGCTAACGGAACGGAATGTTATGTTTTTTCTAAAAATTCGAATGGTTATCCTATTGCAGAAAGAATTCTTGATACAATTGTTTTAGAAATGGGCACAAAGCGAAATGGTGTACTTATTAACCCTTCGTTTTATGTATTACGAAATACCAGTATGCCTGCTGTTTTAATAGAATTAGCGTATATAACTAATTCAAGTGATTCGATCAAATTACGTGATGAACAATATCAATTTGCGCGAGCGATTTTTCATGGAATTGAAGAATTTTATTCTCGAACATAAATTATAGATATAGCTGTTTCGATCTAAAAGCCTGTCTAATATTTCTAAGCAATACAGAATTTTAAAAATTTTAGTTAAATATGTGTTGCTAAAGAGATATTAAATAGGATCTAAGACAAATCGTGATCATTTTCTAAATTTTTAGTATGCCCCAACATGCGACCAGCCATAGGCTGAATTAGCTATGATACTGTGAAAATAAGTTTTTAAAAATTCACGAACTTAACTCCTATCAAAACATATTAAATTTATTCATAAATGAAAATCAGAACGAAGTAATGCACAACGCTACAACTTTAAGCACAAAGTTATAGTCGTTGTGCATAGCAATTTAAAATTCTGTATTATTCATTAGTAAAATACGTCAGTATTTGTCTTTCTTGTGCTTTAAATTTTTAAAAAATTTTATCGTAAAACCTGCACTGACAAGAAATATTAGATAACCATCTAAGTTTTGTCATTTCCAAGTTATTCCTTTAATTTTATCGTATGCTTCTGATCCTAATAAACACTGCTAAAATCGGAGCACATTTACATTTAAAAATTTATAACCTATAATTTAAAAATTACTTAAAATTTAGTCGTTTCAAATAGCAAGAACATAATCTGATTATAAAATTGTTGCAACAGGTTTTTTGTAAAAATTCATATGGTTTAAAAAATCTAAATATTTTTGTAGGAATAAAATTAAATTATGAAACTTCTTGCAATTGAATCGTCATGTGATGATGCTTCTGCGGCGATAGTAGAACAAAACAACAAAATTTTGGCAGTAAAAAATTTTTCGCAAGGCCAAGAATTAGCAAAATTCGGGGGAGTGGTACCTGAGATTGCCTCGAGACGGCATGTGAGCCTTGTTTTTAAAGCAGTAAAAGAAGTTTTCGAAGAATCTGCAACTAATTTTGATGAAATTAAATTAATAGCGGCAACATTTGAGCCTGGTTTAATTGGGCCTTTGCTAGTTGGGCTTAATTTTGCGAAAGGTTTTGCAATCGCCAAGAAAGTTCCGTTAATTGCTGTTAATCATCTAAAAGCTCATGTTGCGGCAAATTATATAGAAAATCCTGAATTAAAACCTCCATTTTTGTGTTTGGTAGTTTCTGGCGGGCATACAAATATTATTGATATCCGTAGTTTCACAGATTTTAGAATTATAGGCCAAACTAAAGATGATGCCACTGGCGAAATTTTTGATAAAATAGCACGCAGAATGGGAATTCCTTATCCTGGCGGCGCGGTAATCGATGAATTAGCCGAAAAAGGAAATTATAAAAGTTTCAATGTGCCTTGTCCTGAAATGCCTGGATTTGATTTTAGTTTTTCCGGAATCAAAACTTGGGCGATTAATCAAATCGAAAAATTTTCTATTGAAATTAACAAAAACAAGAAATTAGCAGAAGATTTAGCGGCGTCTTTACGTTATACAATAATTACTTATATAATAAAAAATCTTATGTCAGCAGCACGAAAATATAACAAAAATAAAATCGCCATTGCCGGTGGTGTAGCGTCGAATTCTTTATTAAGGAAAAATCTTAAAGTTGCATGCGACAACGCAAATATAAAGTTTTTTTGTCCAAGTAAATTTTATTGTACTGATAATGCCGCGATGGTAGGCGTTCAGGCTTTTTATGAATTTGAAGCCAAAAATATTGCATCTCTTAACATTAACGCTCGTGCTACTGGTGAAAAAATGCTTTAAAATTTCAATTTATTTTAAAACGGATACTCCTAAAAAGTGTCTAATTTTACGTTTGCCACATTTAGGTAAGCTTAAGTTCTTTTCAAAGCTTTACTTTTTGTACCCATTTCTTTAGAAAAGAAACGGGTACTCCCAAAGAAACAGCGGC
>JAIRZH010000119.1 GCA_031267335.1 Oscillospiraceae bacterium
GCGAAAACATTTAAATTAAAACTAAACAAAAACACTAAAGTTAAAATAACCGAAATTAATTTTTTAATGAAATTGTCTTAATAACGATAGAATTAAACTTCGTCAAAATATAAAGAATAAATTTCTTATGAAATTTGCATCTTTTTGAAAATTTAACCACTTTCGTCTGAAGACGAAAGATTTGTTACCGCCTAAAGGCGGCTAAATTACGTAAGGAAATAAACAAATTTAGATAAAGTAAAAATCAAAAAGAGCGAAAACGAGCTAAAGCTATCCGTCCGAAGACGGAGGAATTAAATTTGGCACATGGAAATTAAAAATCCTCGGAGCGAGTAATGTTTATTTTTTAGGGATAGGATCTAAAATACACGCAACCTTTAAAGGTATTAGACAGATCCTAAGAAATCATTTGAACACTAAAGTTTTGGTTGCGGGAGGCGGATTCGAACCACCGACCTTCGGGTTATGAGCCCGACGAGCTACCAGCTGCTCCATCCCGCGTTAATCCGGAAGACAATTTATAACAGCACTTTGTTAATCTACTATATTTAAAAATTAAAATCAAATGTTTTTTTAATTTTTTATTTTCATAATTACAAAAAGTTTGATAAAATATTCATATGATATAGGCTCAAGTATATAGAATATAATTTAATAAATAAGCTAAAAATGTAATTTTTAAATAATTTTTGAATTTTTTGCCTTTCTTCATTAATATTAAATATTTATACTTATATTAAAAATATTTTGTCTATCTATTTGCATAACCGCTCCACTAAAAAGTTTAATTTTTAAAGTCTGTCTAAAATTTTTTAGTAGTGCGAATTTTATAATAAAATTTTTAAAATTTAAAGCGTGAGAAAAACAAGTAACTGGCGTTTTAACTAACAAGTAATACAAAATTTTAAAAATTTTAATTAAACATGTACTGTTTCGGGAAATATTTAAATAGGCGCTCGGGCCTGATTTCACTATTCCTAAATTTATAATTATACCGCCAAGTGAACACTCCTAAATTTTTAATAAATTGCATACTTTTTGTAAAATTTTCGTAGTTTTAGAAATGTTTACTTGTAAATAAACAATTTTGTGTTATTATCAAATCTGGATATTTCATAGATTTTATTACTATGGAAGTTTTTATTTTTTGGAGGTTACAGTTAACTTGAGTAAAGAAAATAGCGCTCCTGAGTTTAGTAAACTTAGAGCAATTTTATGGCCGATTCATGGTTTTGAAATGAAAAAATTCTTGCCGATGAGTCTTTTGATGTTTTGTATTTTATTTGTTTATACAGCTGTACGAGATCTTAAAGATACGTTTGTGCAAAAATATGCGACCCTTGGCGGCCCTGAGCTAATTTCATCGCTTAAACTATGGTTTGTTTTACCAACAGCGATTTTAGTTGTTATGATTTTTTCAGCAATTCTTGATAAATACGGAATGAATAAATCGTTTTATATAGTCGTTTCATTTTTTGCCTTGTTTTTTTTAACATTTGCTTTCGTTTTGTTTCCTAACGCTAACAGAATTCATTTGAGCATGGAAACAATGACACGTATGAGAGAAACTTGGCCGTCGTTTTTTTACTATATTATTCCGTGTTTGGGGAATTGGTCATATACACTTTTTTATATTTTAGCTGAAACATGGGGAAGTTTAGCGGTTAGTTCTTTGTTTTGGTATTTTTCTAATCAAATTACCAAACGAGATGAAACAAAAAGATTTTATGCACTTTATTCATTTATTGGGAATATAGGTGTTTTGCTTTCCGGTGGATATCTTTATTCTGTGGCACATGTGCAAGGCGCGGCTTTTGATAAAAACGTTAAAATTTTAGTTTGTTTAAGTACTGTATTTTGTGGCGCAACTATGCTTATGTATTATTACATTAATAAGGTTGTTCTTTCCGACCCTAAACTTTATGATCCAAGCCAAATAAAAACGAAAAAGAAAAAAACTAAAGTTGGGTTTTTGGAAGGTTTACGTGTAATTTTTACAATGCCATATGTATTTTTGATTTTTATGTTGCCAACGTGTTATGGAATTAGCATGAATTTATATGAAGGTATTTTAAAAGCGCAAATATCAGAATCTTTTAAATCTCCAAGCGATTTATCTAGAATGATGGGAATTTTATCGATGATAACGGCGATTTCAACTATAGTTTTAACTATTGTTAGCGCGAATATTCTTAGAAAAACAAGTTGGACTTTCAGCGCTTTATTTACCCCTATAAGTCTGGGAGTTTTAGGACTTTTATTCTTTATATTAATGTCATATAAAGTTTCTGGAGGCAATAATTTATTTGGTTTTTCTATTCCAATAACGGCAGTTTGGGTAGGCCTTATCATAGATGCCGTTGGAAAAGGTATAAAATATTGTTTGTTCGATGCTACCAAAAGTATGGCTTATAGGCCTTTAGATTCCGATACTCAAGCCCAAGGCCAAGGAGCAGTCGAAATCGTAGGTGGAAGAGGCGGTAAAGGCCTTGGTGCTTTAATAGCCTATTTTATTCTTAATGTAATTTCAGCTGGAAGCACTTTACTTTCGCATACTTATACATTTTTTATCATCTTTTTATTAACAGTTCTTGCTTGGATATTCTCTGTGATTAAGCTTGGCAAATTTTATGAACAAAAAATGATTAAACCAGAATAATTTTAAAAATTATTTGTGTTATAATAAAACTTTTTAAAAAGTAAGAATCTATTTTCATTAAGAACTTGTTCTCGCCAAACTTGGAAACGCAACTTTTAGTATTTTTGACATCTGACGTCAGCTAAGCATCCCGAAAGCACTAAAATATGTTCAAAAATTACCTAAAAATTTGTATTTTGGTTTGATGAGAACAAGTTTTAATTTAAAATACAATATTCTAAAAATTCGAAGATTATATTTAAAATAAAAATAGTTTTGTTAAATCATAAAAAACCAAGATCTTTTTAATAAAAATTTAGATTTTGTAATTTATTTATAAATTTTTAGTTATTTTAAGGAGTTCAAATATGTTTATATCAGTCGCAAGAAAAACTAATAAAAGTTTTTCAAAAATTTTTGCAATGAGTTTAGTTTTAATAGTGCTAATTCTACAGTTTTTCTACATTGCAGGTTGTACAGCAATGGAATTTAGAAAAAAATTAAGCCCTGATGAACAAGAAAAAAAATTTATGAATGTTTGGCAAGATTTAACTAGTGGTAAAAAATCAGAGTTATCGATATTAGAAAAAGAATTAATAGAAGAAGTTTCTGCGAATGCATTATATGAAAATTTAAATATTTTAATTATTTATTTATCTAAAGTCATAAAATTTTAGATCAGAAACATATTGCCCTATTTCTATGATTAACTTTGAAGAATGTATTTTTGAAAAATCTCTTGAAGACCCTCTTTTTGATCATGGAGAAGAACATTTTTTCATTTTATCAAATGTATTTTTTTCTGTTTGGTTAAGAGAGAGTTTGATGACGATGATAATTTAAAATTCGTTGAAAAATTATTTTTTTCAAAAATACAGATACGTGCCAAGAAAAAATTTATAAATTTGGTTTAAAAAGAACATTTTTTAAAATAGAAATTAATGCTTTAACAGAATTAGAAGAGTGTCTTGAAGGCGCACTTTCTACGAATAAGAACATTTAAAACAAAGAACGTAAAACTATAAATTTATAGCATAACTGAATTTTATGAAAAGTAACTCCGGAATATATAAAAAACTCAAAGTATCTTTGAATAAAAACGAAGTATTTCAGAGGGTTAAAAAGAAATCTATTAACGATAAATGAGTTTAAAATTTAAAAAATGTTTAATAAAGAAATTAATAGCCGTAGGGACAAATTTAATTATTATTTAGATGTCGCAGAGACAGTTTTAAAACGTGGCACTTGCTTGCGGCGAAATTTTGGAGCTGTAATAGTTAAAAATGATCAAATTATTTCTTCTGGTTATACAGGTGCTCCAAGAGGACGAACAAATTGTTTGGATCTCGGAAAATGTCTTAGAGATAAACTGAATATCGCGCGCGGGGAAAGATATGAACTTTGCCGTTCGGTTCATGCCGAAGCAAATGCTATAATTCACGCATCGCGCGCAAGTATGCTTGATTCCTTTATTTATCTTGTTGGAATCGAAAAAATCACCGGAAAATATGTCGAAAATACTGCGCCTTGCGCAATGTGCGAACGTTTAATAATTAATTCAGGAATATTACAAGTTATTGTGCGGAAAAATATAGAAGAATTCTTGGCGATCAAAGTTAACAAATGGCTTGAAGACGATGAACTTTTGTTAAAAATTAAGGAATAAACAATACGGAAGAAAAATATAAAAAATATCTTAACAAAATTTTTAAAATTACTAACGAATTAATCCAAGATTCTCAAACACAAATCGATATACAACCGGTTCAAAAATTCGAAAAAATTGTTTATGATCTTAAATTAAACAGTATAAAAGAAAACAATTTTTATGCAATCGAGTATGTAAGAAATATTTACAATCTTGATAATATTGAATGGCTTTGCTTAATAATCGCAATTATAAAGGAAATCGAAAAAAAAGAAGATTTAGATCCGATTAATTTAGCATTAAAAATTTATTTTGAAGACAATTACGATAAGCATAAAGAACTTGAAAATAAAATGATTTCTTTATGTTTTGATAAAAAAGATAACGAATTTAATATCGATAACCGTTTGTTAAACTTTATTATGAGCAATGCGAATTCTGGGCCCGAAATAAAAGACATAAAAGTATTTTTCCCAAATACAGATGTTATTAAAACCGAAAGAGAAAAAGAAGCACAAAAAATTTCAAAAATTTGCAAAAGCGAAGATAAACATTATTTTTTTATAAAAAGTGAAAAAGGTTTTGGGAAAAAAACTTTAATAGCGCGTGCCGCACAAATTGCTAATTCGAGTCTTACGATCATTGATTTGAATAAATGTAACGATTCGGAAATAAATTTTTTTAAAATTATAACCGCTGTTTTTCGAGAAACTCTTTTAGTGAAAGGTTTTTTATGTTTTGATAATTTTGATTTAATTCAAAAAAATTCAAATACACGTCGCGAATTTATTCTTAATAATGCTAAAAATTTTACAACAAATGTGTTTTTTCTTTCTCAAAGCAATATTGAATTTGAATTTGAAGATAAAAATATATTTTTTCTAAATTTAAATTTAGAAAAGCTCAAACCAAACCAGATTGCTAATGTTTGGAAGGATTCACTTAAAAAAATAAAAGCAGATAAAATTATAAATGTTTTAGAATTAGCTAATATTTTTGAATTCTCCCCAAAACGAATCCAAAAAACTGTTAAAAATTTAGCCGGTATGAAAGTTTGGGGCAAAAAAATCACCCGTGATGAGATTTTCGATGCTGCACATTTAACTTCTGAAGCTAATTTTGATGGTAAAGCAATAAAGATTAAATTATGCCATAATTGGGATGATTTGATTTTGCCAGACGAAGAAAAGCGAATGCTTAAAAATGCGTGTTTACGGCAAAAATTTAAAAATGTTGTTTTTGAAAAATGGAATATGAAGACTCGTGTTTCGTATGGCCAAGGTTTAAGTATGCTTTTTTCAGGGCCTTCGGGGACTGGTAAAACTATGGCCTCTGGAATTGTAGCAAAAGAACTTGGTTTAGAACTTTATAGAGCAGATATTTCGCGTTTAATTTCTAAGTATATTGGTGAAACTGAAAAAAATTTAAGCTTAGTTTTTGATGAAGCGAAAAAATGTAACATGGTTTTACTTTTCGATGAAACCGATGCTTTGTTTTCTAAGCGCACAGCGGTAAAAGATTCGCACGATCGAGGCGCAAATATTGAAATTTCTTATTTATTACAAAAAATAGAAGAATTTGATGGAGTTTGTGTAATGACTACTAATTTTTTAGAAAATATTGATAAAGCATTTTTCCGGCGAATAACTTATATTATAAATTTTTCATTGCCAAACCGAAGTGAAAGAAAAAAAATATGGCATAGCATGTTCAAAGGCCCAATTCCTATTGAAAAAAATATAGATTTTGATTTTTTATCAAAGTTTGAAATTTCCGGAGGAACCATAAAAAACACAGCAATTTCTGCCGCCTTTTTTGCCGCCCAGCAAAACAAAAAAATTGAAACAAAAGATTTAATAAAATCACTAATATATGAATTTAAAAAACTCGGCCATACAATAATTAAAAGTGATTTTAATGAATACTCCTACTTAACTTAGAACTCGTTTTCGATAAGCTAAAAAAGATGCGAATTTTGACAATTTTTTAACATTTAAATCCACACACTGCTTAAAGCCTGTCTAATATCTCTTTAGCAACACATATTTAACTAAAATTTATAAAATTCTGTATTGCTTAGAAATATTAGGGCCTGTTCCCACTACTGTTTAACGACCATATTTCGGTACTTTTTGATTTGTACTACGTTAAATTTTTTTTACAATACATTAGTATTGTAAAAAAATTTTCCTTATCCAAACCAAAAATTACTCGAAATTTTGTCATTTCAAATAGTGGGAACAGGCCCTAGATAAGTTTTTAAGCTTGCTAAAAAAAATTAATTAAAACATTTTGCAAAAAAATAATAATTTTTGTGCATTTTATATTAAAAAATATTTGACATTACGATTTTATTGAGGTATTGTTACAATATGCTCATTTATTAAGAGCATAAATTTTTTAAAAAAGAGGTGATGTGAATAGTATTAACGAGATAAAATAGTAATCGTCAAGTTTTAAATAATTGTATATTTTATATAAAAAATATTTGACATTACGATTTTATTGAGGTATTATTACAATATGCTCATTTATTTAGAAGCATAAAATTTTATTCAAGAGGTGATGCCAAATGGCACTGGATGGAGAAGCTAGAGAGGGATCTAAATCTGAACGTAACATTGTTGATTTAATAGGTAGGGCAATCGAAGAAATGTTCGTGGTAAACGAAAATGAAGTAATTGCTACTAGAAAAAAACTGGTAAGTGCTTTGCAAGCGTACAAAAAAATCCGTGGAGGCAACAAAACTTTGCCTTATGGTAAATTAGTCGATGATACTATAATAGAATCAGGCAAAGCCGAAGATATTGCAAAACTTAGAATACACACAAAGAAAGCTTTAAAAATTGCACCGCTTTTTCGCAATCAGGGTCGAAATGCTATAAGCCTTTTAGATAAACTTTATAGTTTTCCGGATTTTTTTGATAAAGAAAAACAAAAAAAAGCTGGCGAAAAAAGTGGCGAAGAAGATCAAGAAAATATTTCAAAATTAAAATTACCAATTGTTTTTCCATTTAAAATGAAAGAATTAAAAGGAAATACTGAATCAAAAAATTTAACAGAAGTTTACAATAAACTTATAGAAAAAGCTAAGGAATTAAAAAAAGAATTAAGCCCTGCAAGATCAAAAACAGAACAAATTAGAACAGGATACGAAAGTTTCATATCAGAATTAAAAAAAATGCAAAGTGTTATCGAAAAATTTAGAAAAAAAGAATTAGAATCTAGTAAAAAATATTATTCAAAAGAAGAAGTAGAAAAAGCATATGAAGCTTCGAAAGAAAATAGTAAAGCAAATAGTTTACAAAAAAACGAAGAAGAATATTTTGAAAAACTTACCTTGGCATTTCACAAACTTTATTCAATAAAAAAAATAAAATCCATAGAAGAAGCCATTGCGACTATAAAAAGTAAACCAAAAAAAGTAACGAAAATTCAACAATCACAATAATTTAATCTATTTTGCCGGCATTAAAAATTTTGTCATTATTTTTTAAAAATAAAGCAATAGATTGAGTAGTAGGCTAACCATTGATTGATTAGCCGACCACTCATATCACCGTACAAACGAATCCATATACGGTGGTTTCTTAGTTTTCGCGACTTTTGTGGACAACACCAGTTAGCCATGGGCATAAAACTATAAGGTATCTGTGGAACAGAGAGAATGTACAAAAAGCGTTCGCTTGTAAGAGAATACCTGAAAAAATAATGCCTAACATTACAAACTTATAGACGAACAAGAAGAGATACTACACAGAGATAACGTGAATAAGGCATTTAAAAACGCGTAAAATCAAACAAAGTAGTCGGGGATCGATTGGATTAAGTGTGAATAAACTTCTACCGTATTTTAAAGATAGCCAAGAGCAACTATTCCAATTGTCAAAAAAATTCGAATCTTTAGCTTGTTGCAGACAAGTTCTAAATTGTTTTATTCTGAATAAAAAATTAATTTTTCTTAAATTCTTTAAAATTAAACTTTTCAAAAAAATCATAAACTATCCAAGCGATTGGAATTAAAATTATCAAAAGCAAAACATTCAACCGATTCAAAGGTTCGATTTTTAAAAAAGATGGATAAAATGCCACTCCTATACCAAAAATTAAACTAACGCACCAAATCATTACTTTTTTTAGAATATTTAATGGCTGAGAAATTTTGTAAACAAGAGTTATTCCGACAAAACCTGTAATTGTCATTGCAAGAAATGAATATCTTTGTATTGGAATATTAAACATAAAAATTAAAACGCAAATCAATAACATAGATACAGTCGTAAGAGCACACGGAAATGACTTTTGAATAATGTTCGCAAATAAATTTCCTTTATCTTTTATTTTTTCACGGTTTGTTTCTAAGCCTAAAATAAACGACGGTATTCCAATCGAAACTGAACCAATTAATGCTGTTTGAATAAGTATTAGAGGATACGGCGCAGGGATTAACAAAAACAAAACTGCAAGTATAAAAGAATATATAGTTTTAGCTAAAAAAAGCGAACTTGATCTTTGAATGTTGTTTATCGCTTGCCGTCCTTCTGCAACGACCTTTGGCATTGAAGCAAAATCAGAATTCATGAGTACTAAGTGGGAAATATTTCGTGTAACATCACTTCCCGCCGCCATAGCAACGCTACAGTCTGCTTCTTTGAGCGCTAAAACATCATTAACGCCGTCTCCAACCATCGCAACGGTTTTCCCTGCGATTTTTAAAGCCTTAATAATTTCTTGTTTTTGCATAGGTGTCACGCGCCCGAAAACTGTAAAATTGGTAACAGAATCTCTTAGCATTTTAGGATTTTTAAACGTTGTTGCATCAACATATCGATGCGCGTTATTTAATCCTACTCTTTCACCTATTTTAGAAACTGTAATGGGGTTATCTCCTGATATTATTTTTATGTCAACACCTTGTTTTTTGAAAAAATTTAAAGTTCTTTTAACATTCGAACGAATTTTATCTTTAATAAGCAAAAGCGCCATTAATTGTAAGCCTCTTGGCAATTTATCTTCAATAAATTTATTTGATGATTTAGCCAAAGCAATAACACGATAATCCGAGGAATGAAGTGCGATTTTTTCTCTTATTTTCGAATATTCCTTACTAAAAACAAACTCCGCCGCGCCCATAACAAAAGTTCCTTCAACATCAAAATGCGCACCTGACCATTTTCTTTCAGATGAAAAAGGGATTACTTTATCTGCTTTTTTAATATAAAGTTCAGGCGGGAACATTTTCTTTATAGTCTTAAAAGTTTCATTGCTATCATTTAAAACCCCTGTTAATTGTTTAAATGTTTTTTTGACGTCAGTTTTGGTAAAGCCATCTTCGAATAAAATATCTGAAATTTCAAATGTTCCTTCGGTAAGAGTTCCGGTTTTATCAAGGCAAAGAGTATCGATTCTTGCCAAAGTTTCAATACAATAAAGATCTTGTACTAAAACTTTTTTCTTAGATAATTTTATAACTCCAACTGCTAAAATCGAGCTTGTCAAAAGCACAAGTCCTTCGGGAATCATGCCCGAAAGCACTGTAGAAGTAGCTAAAATTGCGTCTTTTACGTTGCCATCGCTAACACCAAGTTGACGCATAAAAAGAAAAGCACCAATAGGAAAAATCGCAATTGAAATAAATTTAATGATTTTTTTAACTGTAGACATTATTTCAGATTTTGTTTGTTTAATTTCTTTAGATTTTTTCATAATAGAAGCTATATAATTATCATCACCTACATTTTGAACTTGCGCTATGCATTCACCGCTTACTATATAACTTCCCGAAAGTAGAGTATCTCCAATTTTTTTTAAAACTAAATCCGGTTCACCAGTTAAAAGTGATTCATTAACTTCGCAATTTCCTTCTCTAATAATACTTTCTGCCACTATTTGAGTTCCACTTGAATAACAAATAATATCATCTAAAACTACTTTTTGAATTTCTGTCTTACAAACTTTGCCTTCTCGAATTAAAGTTACATTATTTGAAAAAATAAGATTTAAATGTTCGATAATCATTTTTGCGCGAATTTCTTGAAAAATCCCGATTATTGCATTGCAAATTACAACACCCATAAAAAGTAGATTTCGATAAGATCCTGTCCAAAGAATAGCGATTGCCAATATTAAATTTATAAAATTAAAAAGTGTATAAACATTATTTTTTATAATTTGACTTACAGTTCTTTTTGAATCATTTGTTTTAACGTTAGCGAATCCTTCTTCTAAACGGTTTTCTACTTGTTTATGCGTTAAGCCGAATTTAAGATTAGGTTTAAAACGTTTAATTGTTTTTTGAATATTTTCCATTTCGTTACCTCATAAAAATTTTAATCAAAATCTGTTTATATAATTGTACCAAATTATTTCACAAAAATTGATTAAACTTTAGGATTCATAAATTACTAAAATTAAATTAAACTTTCAATCAGACCAATTAAGACTCGTTCGGCCGTCCAATCATATCCCGGCATTTTGATTTGTATTAGAATTTGTTCTCATCAAACCAAAATATAAGTTTTTAAGTAATTTTTTGGCATATTTTTGTTTATTTTCCTTAGCGCCAGTTAACCAGCACCAAAATCACCGAAACATGCCTAAAAATTACCTAAAAATTTATATTTTGGTTTGATGAGAACAAATTTCTATAAATTTAGACTTCTTTTTTAATTTCCATGTGCCAAGTTTAATTCCTCCGTCTTCAGACGGATAGCTTTAACTCGTTTTCGCTCTTTTTGATTTTTACTTTATCTAAATTTGTTTATTTCCTTACGTACTTTAGCCGCCTTTAGGCGGTAACAAATCTTTTGTCTTTGGGCGAGAGTGGTTTAAATCGCCGAATTTTATATAAAATTATTTCGGCATATGTTATAAATACTCTAAAATAATTTTGAAAAACTAAGTTTTCCAAAGAATTTAAAAAAATCTAATTGCTCAAATATTTAGTTTTAGATTTAATTGCCTGGAAAATCACCAATAATCTTAAGAGCTACGATAAAACTCTTTATAAAATACACAATAAAATCGAACGATTTCCAGCGAATTCACGGATTAATTGCATATTTTAAAACAAAAAATGTTGAGCTTAAAAAATAGACTTCTTTCAAAAACTCCATTGAAACACTTTGATTTTTTAAAGTCTCTCAAAGTATATCCATATATACCAGCGTCGCTTTTTATAAAATCCAGTGGTTTAAAACCTGTATTCAATAAGCATTAAGCACAGCTTTTTGATGATTTTTGGCATTTTTCGTTTATTTTTCTAAGCTTGGGGCCAACCTAACAGAATGAAATGTACTAAAAATGTTCAAAAAATATCAAAAATTCGCATCCTTAGCTTGTTAAAAACAGGTTTTTAAAAAAGAAGTCTAAAATAATTCCAAATTTCTAACATTTTATTAATTATTTTTGAAAACATTATCAAAAAATATTAAAAATTGTTCATTTAAGGAAAGTTTAAATTTCGCAAAATTTCAATATCACTTTAAAATATGTGCAATATTTTTTCTGTTATAAATACAGCAGCAGTTGCCGAAAGCGAAATAACTAACAGCCCTTGATTCATTAAACCTAAAATTATTATAACACAAACACCGATAATAGCTGAAAAAACGGAAGAAGTTGAATTGAAAACTCCCGGGATTACCATTGCTGTTAATACAGCATACGGTATATAGTATAAAAAAGAACTCAAAAATTTATTTTTAATTTTTTCTTTTAAGAAGACAAGCGGAATCATTTTCATAAAATATTGGAGTATACCGATTAAAAAAATTATTATTATTAACGAATTATTGCTCAGCATTAATTTACCTCCTTATTTGAATCATCATTATTTACAGGGAACATTATAGCTCCTGCGAGTGCTGTCACTACTGAACAAATTATCATCGACCAGCCGGCACCGATAAAATTTTTCACAAATGGGTTTATATTTAACAAAATATTAATTCCAGCAGCAAGCGCAACTACAATAGCTATTGATTTTGATTTTCTACTCGGCGGAATTACTAAAGCTAAAAGCATAGCAGGCATGGTTATGCCGAACGCAGAGCCTGCTGCTGGAGGCAAGGCACTAGAAAATACAAGCCCTAAAATTATTCCTAATGACCATGCTATATATGGTGCAGTAGCAAGCCCGAACAAATACGATGCTCCCAAATTACCTTGTTGTTGCATAGCGACTGCGAAAATCTCATCTGTATTAAATGGTGCGAAAGCCATGCGGCTAAGTACGCTCATTTTAGGATCAAGTTTTTGAGACATCGAAACAGACAATAATATGTACCTGCAATTAACTATAAAAAAAGTTAACAAATAGGTAAATACAATGGTTTCACCGCCAGAAATAAGATTCAAAATTGCAGCTTGTGCAGTCCCGGAATACATTGTAAGTGACATAAAAATAGAATTTCCAAACTTCAAGCCTGCACTTATGGCTGCTATTCCTATCGCAAGAGCTAATGGCAAATAACCAAAAGCTATAGGTAAACCGTCTTTAAAACCTCTTTTATACAACGCCGATGAACTATTCATCAAAATTTCTCCTTATAAAAAATATTATAAAAATAATTACTCAAAGATCATATTATCTTATAAATAATATACTTTCAGTAGAATAATAAATATAAAAATTCTGCTAAAATATTACTTAAATAATGTTTTCCGACACATTTACGAAAATTTTTGCCGAAATATCGCTAAAAAATTTAACTTGGCATTCGTAAACTCCAAAATGTCTTATTTCATTTTCGATATAAATTTTATGTTTGTCAATATCAATATCAAATTTTTCTTTAATAGCTTTTCCAATATCCATGTTTGTAATCGAACCATACAATTTGCCTGTTTCGCCTGCTTTGGCACTAATATCAACAGTATGGCCATCTATCTTTTGAACAACTTCTGCAGCATTTTGTTGTTCGAGTTCATATCGCCGCTTTGAAGCTATGATTTTATTTTTTACATCTTTGATCACCTGTGGCGTAGCTCTTTTGGCTAATTTTCTGGGAAAAAGATAATTTCTAAAATAACCATCAGCAACATTTAAGATATCACCAGTTTTTCCTAGCTTTTCTACATCAAACATAAGAATTATTTCCATTTTTCTCCTTAATTTAAACAAGATTCAAAAACATCCTTGGTAATTCTAAAATATTTTATTAATAAAATCAATATTTTTAATTTGCTACAATATAAATTTGTTTATGAATAAAAAAAGTTAAACTAAAAATTAAATTGAAAGAAAAACTAAATTAAAATAAAAATATCGGTAGTAAAGGCGGTAAAAATGTTAATAAATATACTCATTCAAAATGAAATTCTGGATTTATTGAAATCTGAAAATCATCATTTAATTACGATTTTGCTTGAGCTTTGAATAAATTTAATTCTAATTTCGATCTCGAAGTTTGAATTCGAACGAGTATATTTTGTTTGTTCTTTAATTTCCTGGCGAAAAATTATTAAAGTTCATCGCTAGGTTTTTCGGGATAGGCTCTAAGTTATTTTCGAATTTTTCTTTTAATCAGCTATATCTTTCAGAATTAGCAAAATCTTCAACTTCATAATTCGAGCAGTTTTTTATGTATTAGACTTCTTTCAAATTTATTTAAAAATTGCTTTAAGTCTATCTTTTTTGCCAACCGATCTGTTTAAAAATTGCTGTAAGCCTATTACTATAATTTCCAGTTTTCAAATTTTTTATTATATCCGAAATTTGTTTTATTGATATTCCTGTCTCTTTGATTTTACTTTTATTATTTTCAAAATCTTCTTCACATTTATCAAACAAATAACTAACACCTTTAATTGAATGAAGTTTGCGTGAACTGTCTGCGTAGTATATTCCTGGGTCATGATTATCTAATAATTCACGCAACTTTAAACGTCTTATGTTATCTTTTCCTTTGTAATTTATCTTTTTTTGTTTACCATCAATTTTTTCCGTTCTGCTCATCATAGCTTCATGTTCGTCTAATTGAAGAATACAAATATCTTTTTTTGGATCAAACTTAAAGTTATTATAAGGAGTAAAACCAAAATTTCCTAAGTTATTTCTGCCAAAAAGTGAATATACATAAATTTTTTTTATATCGGTACGATCTTCTTCAAGGTCATCATTTAAAAAACTATCGCCTACACCCGCCACACTTGTTCCCCCGGAAGAATTCCTGCCCCCGGGCACTGGATCTAATAGGATGCTTTTATAATTTACTGTTCTAAAAAGTTTTTCGATAATTCCTTTTGCCTTAAGGAGTTTTAAAAAGTAAACAGAAAGAATGCCTCCCCTTGAATGTCCTTTTAATATAACTTCTACTGTAGAATTTTCTTTGATATTTCTGAAAGATTCTGTTAAAATATTTTCGAGTTTTTTTTCGATAAATTTGCCTAGCTCTGCCTTTATTACATTGACTTCCGGCAGGTCTCTGATTGTGTCTCCGAATATGTTTGCGAAAAAGTTTTTTAAAAAGCCTACAGTGTTCAAAGCCGTTGGGCCACCAAAATAAAAAGTTATATTATTTTTATTTTCGTTTTTGAAAATTTTCCAACTATCTTTTTTCCATACACACTCACCATAAATTTCTGATTTTTGGTCAATTCTAATTTTCTTTACAAATTCTTTAATCTTTTCCCTGCTCGTACCATTTTTCGGCCACGAAAAATGTGTACTACCTGCAAAATCAAATTTAATAGTATAATCCGCTATAATTAACACCTCTTAAAAACAATTGTCGTGCTGCTGCCGATTCAATTACAATATATTTTGTAAAAGCTATGATGTTTGAAAAAAAGTTTATATAATGAATTAAAATAAAAACATGTACAGATTATATCGCAAAAAAAGCATGTGGTGTAACTTATAAACTTTTTTCAAACATCATAGCTATAAAACCGAAATTTTTTCATAAATTTTATTAGAAAATTCATTATTATCATTCACTTTTTCAAAAATTTTCAGAATTGAGCTATATATTGAAATTATTTAATTTTGGCGCTTCGGACCTGAAATTTTTTAATTCAAAACTTTAGAACTTGCTTATATAATCGTTCCGCATTTTTATTGTAAATATTCTAGATTCTAAAAAAAACATCAGCATTTTTATCGATTAGAAAAAACAGTTTATGAAATTTCGGTTCAGGGCCTGTTCCCACTATTTGAAATGACAAAATTTCGAGTAATTTTTAGGTTAAATAAGGAAAATTTTTTCACAATACTTACGTATTGTGAAAAAATTTAACATAGTACAAATCAAAAAGTACCGAAATATGGTCATTAAACGGTAGTGGAAACAAGCCCTACTAATCCAGAAAAAACTTCACACATAACTAAAATTAAAACATCACATAGTTTATGCTTTACATCACATTGGCATCGAAAATCCTCGATTGTTGTGAATTTTTCAGCCATTTTTGAACATAATTTTATTACCTCGAAACATAATTTTGTCACCTTGAGATAGTTATAGCATTTTTTAATTATTGTACAATATTCCGTAAAATTTCCGTGTTGATTTCGCATTAGTTGATTGACTTTTAGCAAATATTCGTGGCATTAAATCTTAGCTTTGAATTTGTTGAAGTGTTACAAAAAAACTTTGAACGCTAGAACTATCGTTAAGAAAAATGAATTCTGGGTAAAAAGTTGCCTTTTTTAACGTATTAAAACTATTTTTTGCCACTTGAAAAATAACCGAATCATGCGCAGATTTAGCTATAGCCAACGAATAATAAAAATCAATTCTTGAGTCTTCTTTTTGGTCTTTAAAAAAATTTAATATTTGTTCAGCTAGAGTTTGATAACTCGGTTTTGAAAAATCTAAAACAAACATGACATAACTATCTTTTTTAAAATTAGGAACTATATCCGCTAAATTTTTGTTTTCGGGAACACAAATAAAATCAATATTATTAGATTGTTCTATTTGTGATGCTTGGAAATTCAATTTATCATTAATTTCTTGTTCAAAAGTGACAATAACAATATTTTTCTCTTCTAGATGATCTCCCTCTTCTAGATTTTCTTCCAAATCTCCTTTTACTGGATTCGTAATAAATTCTTCATTTTTTGACTCGTTTCCCGCTCCTGGCTGATCATTCAAATTGTCATTTTTATTAGACTGATCATCATCTAGAATTTCCAAAACTGGCTGAACAACCGGTAAAGAATTAAAATTTAAAGACTCTTCACCTGGACTTGGTTCTTCCGCCGGTTTTTCTTCATCCGATTTTCCCAACTGAACATTTGGATCTTCCACCGGTTTTGTCAAATCTAATTCTCCCAGTTCCTCTTTTGTCTGATCTGCCTTCGGTTTTGCTATCGGTTCTACTCCTGCTGATGGATTTATAGTAGATTTTTTATCACCAACTAATTCTTTAGACTGTTCTTTCTCTTCATTTTCTAACCAACCTTCTGACTGATCATTCGGATTTTCCTTCGGATTTTTCTCTTTTTTAGACTGACCATCCAGATTTTCCTCTTTACCAGATTTATCAGAATTTAGCTGATTATTTTCTGACTTATCTTTCTCTTCTGAATGATCTTCTAGATGATCTTCCTCTCCTAGATTTCCTTCCGGATCTCCTTTTACTGGATTCGTAAAAGATTCTTCATTTTCTGACTTGTTTTCCGATCCTGGCTGAACATTCGGAATTTCATTCAGATTTTTCTCTTCACTAGGCTGACCATCCAGATTTTCCTCTTTACCAGATTTATCAGAATTTAGCTGATTATTTTCTGACTTATCTTTCTCTTCTAACTGATCTTCCTCTTCTGGATGATCTCCCGAACCACTTTCTACTAACTGTTTTTTTTCTCCTGCTACTAGTGAAAGAATCTCGTGATAAAAATTTTCAACATTATCTTTTTCTTTAAGAATAACAACACGTTTGAAAATAAATGAATTAATGCATCTTCCAACTGATTTTTTTAGATCACCATTTTCTTCTGATTTAAAAATGTATTCTTCAATCGAATTTTCTAGACTATTAATTTTTTTTAAGTCAAAGCTGTTTTCAGTTTGGGCAAAAACTAACCCACAATTAAGAATAACATTTCTTTCATTTGCATATTTTGACATACGTTCAAGTTTACCTTTTATACTTTTGATTTGTCCTTTTAAATTTTCTCCTAGATTTACAATAAACATAATATAAATTTCTTTATCAAATAAATATTCAAAAATTTTGTGAATGTTTTTATAAATACCGCAAAATTTACAATTTATTCGAAATCCTTCAGAAAATTTTGGTAAGACAAATTCGACTAATGAATTTTTCTTAACTAATCCTTCCATACCGAAAACTGATAACATTAAATCTTCTCTAAGTTCTTGTTCACCCAAAAAAACAAAAAATATTTTTTTTTCTTCTACGGCTTCTTTGACTTCTTTACTTTCATCTACAACTACGATTTCTTTTGTATCTAATGTATCTAATGCTTCTGATTCGGCTTCTTTTTCATTCGATTTTTCCGACAGTTTTGCCAAAGGTACTACTTTTGACTGACCTTTATTTAACTTGTATTTCCCCTTTTTTGTCTGATTTTCCCCTCCTAGATGATCTTTCTTTTTTGACTGATCTTTTGCTGGCTGAACATTCGGATTTTTCCCTTCATTATTTAGCCGAACACTCGGATTGTCATTTTTATCAGACTGTTCTCTCACTTTTTTAACTTTATTTTTTATATCTAATGCGGAAAAACTTCGAGCCTTCGGTTTAGACTTTTCAAATAATTTTTCTTTCAATTGCTTTTCCCGATCAGACGACTTAACTTTAATTCTTTCCTCAGTTTCATCCCATAGTATTCCACTGCCTTCTTCTTCTGAATTTTCATCTGATGAAAATTTTTGCTTTTTTTGCTTTTTTTGATTTTTTTGATTTTTTTGATTTTTTTTTAGATTGTTAAATCTTGGTCCAAGTTCATAAGTAGCATTTTCTAAACCCGATTCTTCTTCTTCATTCAGTTTTTCCGCATTATTAGGCTGACCATCCAGATTTTCATTCAGATTTTCCGCCGATTCTTCTTCATTCGATTCTTCCGCCGATTCTTCATCTTTTATCTCGTTTCCCGTTTCTGACTGACCATTCAGATTTTCATTTTCAAATGAACTTTTAAGCTGATATTCTGCTAGATTATTTTTATTTTTTGGCTGATTTTGATCTTCCTCTTCTATATAACCTTCCGAACCTCCTTCTACTGAATTCGTAAAAGATTCTTCATATTTTGGCTCGTTTCCCGTTTCTGGCTGATCATTCGGAATTTCATTCAGATTTTTCTCTTCACTAGGCTGACCATCCAGATTTTCCTCTTTTACAGACTGAACTTCGTCTGACTTATTTCTATTTTTTGGCTCGTTTCCCGCTCCTGGCTGACCATCCGGATTTTCATTTTCAAGTGAACTTTCAGACTGATCTTCTGCTAGCTTATTTTCATTCGGAATTTCCTCTTTTTCAGGCTGAACTTCGTCTGACTTATTTTCCTCTTTTGGCTCGTTTTCCGCTCCTGGCTGACCATTCGGATTTCCATTTTCATTAGATTTATCAGAACTTGGCTGATCTTTCTTTTCATTATTCGGTTTTTCCACCGAATTTACCAAAGGTACTTCTACCGATTCTTCTTTTCCTTCATTCGAATTTTCCTCTGGCTTATCTTCCTCTTTTGGAAGTTTTTCCCCTTCTAGATGATCTTTCTCTCCTAGCTGATCATTCAAATTGTCATTTTTATCAGACTGATCATCATCTAGAATTTCCAAAACTGGCTGAACATCCGGATTTTCATTTTTATTAGACTGATTTTCATTTTCATTTGGCTTATTTTCATCTACGATTTTTTTTGATAAGTTTGATTCTACTGAATTTAAAAAATCTTCAATAGTTGAAATTTTCGCTGATTTCTTTGGCGAATTATTTAGCGGTTTATTTAATGGGTTAAAATTCGAATTTATATTTGACGAGCCATTGGACCGGTTAAAACTTCTTCCTCTACTGTTGTTGAATTGAATGTGTGACTTTGGCGTAATTGGCGTAATCGGATTTTCATTTGGATCTACTAATTCTTTCGGTTTTTCCACCGGATTTGCCGGAGGTACTTCTACCGATTCTTCTTCTTCATTCGGTTTTTCCGCTTTTTCAGGCTGAACTTTGTCTGACTTATTTTTCTCTTCTAGACGACTTGCCTTTTTTAACTGATCGTCCTCTTCATCTTCTGAATAATAATCTCCCTCTGGAATTTTCGCAACTGGAATTTCCACTAATGGTTTATCTAACAATCTATTTGGTGGTTCATTTGGCGAATTATCTGGAATTTTCGTTAATGGTTTCTTTGGCGGATTCTTTGGTGATTCATCTGATGGATTCGAATTCAGACTCATATTTAACAATTCCTTTGACAAGCCCTTGAGCGGGTCAATTCTTCCTAATCCTCCACGGCCTCCTCCACGGCCTCCTCCACCGCCTCCTCTACTTCTACTGCTAGAACGTGAATTTGGCACAAATTGTGGCACTTCTTTCGGATTTGCATTCGGATCTAAACTCGGTTTTTCCACCGAATTCGAACCTACATTTGGGTCTACTAGACTTCCCGGTTTTTTCACCGGATTTACCAAAGGTACTCCTTTTTGTGATCCCGGAACTTCACCACTGGGTGAGTCGGGCTGTCCGCTTGAAATTTTTGACGGTTCTAAAATATTACTACTTAATTCCTCTTCTAATTCCCTTTCTCTCCTTTCTTTATTTTCTTCGATTAAATCAAAATTTATTTTACCTAAAATTCCCGCAACACCAAAAAAAAGAATTATTTTATTCAAAAAAGCCGTTCCAGGATCTAAAAACACTATTGGTGATTCTTTTTCCGCAACTGCATTTGCAAAATTTTGTGTCATCACATGAGTTAAAGATAAAATAGCTAAATTTAAAGCAAGAGTTTTTGAAAGAAATTTCTTAACTTTTCTAGATGAATTCTGAATTTCTAAAATATTTTTTGTTTTATTTATTTTCTCTTTTTCATCGGATAAATTAAACTTAACACTACTATCTATTTTTAAGCAATATTTATAAAGTTCACGCTGATTTTTGAATGAAAATAATTTTCTCGAATATTTTTTGCCGGAAAGCATTTTTTTGATTATTTTTTTAATATTTTTTGCTGACATAAATTAACCTCAATTTATAAATTTTAATTTAAAACTTAATATAATATAATTCTTTAAGATTATGAACCATCTAAATACTTGATATAATTTCAAGGATATAATCACATTTTATTTATTAGACCTCTTCGAAAATTAATTAATCCGCATAGTAAAGACATTCTTAGCCCAAACCGAGTACGTATATTGCGATACTTGTCTGCTATTATTTTAAAAACTTTAATTTTTGCATTTATATTTTCAATTACGATTAATAAATTCCTCCTTATATTTATCAAAAACTTAATAATATTCTGAATAAAATAGGCTTTTTTCGAGAATGCTATAAATATTATATTATGTTTGTAGATACCAACTCAAAATTTTAATCATTAAAAAAAATAAATCAACTAATTTAAAGATTTAAAATTTCTCTTTGTTTGGTTTAATATTTTTTTAGAGCCTGCCTAAATATTTCTAAACAGTAAAAATTTTGACTAAATATGCACTGCTTTGGAGATATTAGGGCAATGTCATAAAATAAATAAAAACGGCAAATCACGCCCAAAAAACCAAAAATTTATAACTAAACTTACAACCAATCTTATGCATTAAATGAAATTTAGAAAACCTTATACTTTTTCTGGCTAAGCGACTGCACCATGTACATCATGTACATAATGATAAATGTTTTCTTTCAATTTTTTAAATATTTTGTTTTTCTACTTCTGGGCCTGTTTCCACTACCGTTTAACGACCATATTTAAGTACTTTTTGATTTATACTACGTTAATTTTTTTTTCCACAGTACTTCAATATTATAAAAAATCTTCCCTGCCCAACATAAAAAAATTACTCAAGATTTTGTTATTTCAAATAATGGCAACAGAACCTTAATAAATAAGCTATCAGACAGAATCTAAAGGTTTCATGGTTGGGAAAATTATAACATCTCTTATAGATGCACTATTTGTAAGCAGCATAACAAGACGATCTATTCCAATTCCTAAGCCACCGGTAGGCGGCATACCATGTTCTAATGCATTTAAAAAATCTTCGTCAGAAAGGTTCGCCTCTTCATCACCGTTTTCATGAAGTTGGGCTTGGACTTTAAAACGCTCACGTTGATCTATCGGATCATTAAGTTCTGAATAAGCATTGGCTAATTCACGGCTTGTGATAAATAATTCAAAACGTTCAACTAGTTTAGATGAATTGTTTTTACGTTTAGCTAACGGCGAAGTTTCTACTGGGTAATCATAAATAAAAGTTGGCTGGAATAAAGTTTCTTCAACTTTTTCTTCGAATATAAAATTTAAAACTCCACCCCAGCCAAGGGAATTTTCTGGTTTTAATCCTAATTTTTTAGCAGAAATAAAAGCTTTTTCAGTATCACCGATAAACTTGGAAAAATCCTCGCCGGTTACTTCCTTTACAGCTTCTATCATTGTGACGCGACGAAAAGGAATCGATAAATCTACATCTTTGCCTTGATAATTTATATTAAAATCACAATTAACCGCTAAATTGCAAGCAGAAATTATACTTTCAGTTATATTCATCATACCAAAATAATCGGAATAAGCCTGATAAAGTTCTAATGTAGTAAATTCAGGATTGTGTTTTATAGACATGCCTTCATTACGAAATTGTCGGCCAATTTCATAAACGCGTTCCATACCACCTACTATCAAACGTTTTAAATAAAGTTCAGGTGCAATTCTTAAAAATAAATCCAAATTTAATGCATTATGATGAGTCTCAAACGGTTTCGCCGCCGCACCACCCGCAATAGAGTTAAGTATTGGCGTTTCAACTTCAACGAAATCATTAATATCTAAATAATGTCTAATAGTTTTTATTATGGTAGCACGTTTAAGAAAATTATTTTTGACTTCCGGATTAGCAATAAAATCTAAATATCTCTGGCGATACCTTAAATCAATATCTTTTAAACCATGAAATTTTTCGGGCAACGTTCTAAGAGCTTTTGAAAGAAGAATAATTTCTTTTGTGTGTACCGAAATTTCTCCCTTTTTTGTTTTAAACGCAATTCCGTTTATACCGAGAAAATCCCCGATATCATAATTTAAAAAACTTTCATAATTTTCTACATCATCTGTTTTTATATAAACTTGTATTGTCCCGGCCCGATCTAAAATATCAAAAAATGAAGCCTTCCCCATCACGCGGCGCCGTGTCATTCTTCCAGCAATAACCACTTCTTTCCCTTCGATAAAATCGAAATTTTCTTTAATTTCCGAAGAAGTTATTTTAACTGCAAATTTTGTAATTTCAAAAGGATCACTACCATTTTTTTGTAATTCTAATAATTTTTTTAAACGTAAATTAAAAATTTCATCTAAATTTTGAGTTTTTTCTGTCATAAATCCTTCTAAAAAATTATCGAGAAATACCGATAACTTTATAATTTTGAACGCCAGACGGAGTCTTTGCGGTTGCGATTTCATTAACACGTTTTCCAATTAACGCCGAACCAACAGGCGATGAATCAGAAATTTTGCCATTAGTCGGATCGGATTCATTTGAACCGACAATTCTGTATTCATATTCTAAATTTGAATCAACTTTTAAAATTTTTATCTTGCATCCAACACGAACATGATCAGTTCTAACATGTCTTTCATCAATAAGCTCGGCGTTTTTAATTATTGATTCAATTTCAAGAATTCTAGTTTCTATCAAAACTTGTTCATTCTTGGCTTCGTCATATTCGCTGTTTTCAGATAGATCTCCGAAAGCCAAAGCTTCTTTGATCTTTCCGGCGATTTCTTTTCGCTTTTTTGTTTTAAGCTCTTCTAGCTCCTGCTCAAGTAATTTGAAACCTTCTCTTGTAAGAATCGTTTTTTTAGTAGCCATATTTATAACCTCAATAAAACAAAATTAATTATACGTAAATTGGGTATTTTTCAGTTAACTTCGCAACTTTAGATTTAACAAACTCGGAATTCCCAGCAAAATCATTATAAATAAGATAAATTAATTCAGCAATATCTTGCGCATCTGTAATTTTCATACCACGGCTTGAAATTGTAGCTGTTCCAATTCTTATCCCACTTGCAATATTAGGATTTCGCTTTTCGCCCGGAACCGTATTTTTGTTAACTGTAATTCTTACACTATCAAGATTAGTTTCCAGTTCTTTCCCGGTAATTTGAGTTTCCGATAAATCTAATAATATTAAATGATTATCAGTTCCACCTGAAACCAATTTTACCCCACGATCCAAAAAATGTTTTGCCATCGCTGCGCAACTTTCTGTCACACTAGATATATAACTTCTAAATTTATCGCCCATCGCCTCTTTAAAGCAAATCGCTTTTGCAGCAATTATATGCTCTAGTGGCCCGCCTTGGGTGCCAGGGAAAATGGCTTTATTAATTTTATTTTCAAACTCTTTTCGGCATAAAATCATACCACCGCGTGGGCCGCGAAGAGTTTTGTGGGTTGTAGTAGTAACAAACTCCGAATAAGGCACTGGATTTTGGTGCATTCCCGCAGCAACAAGACCGGCGATATGTGCCATGTCAACCATAAGCATAGCCCCGACGCTATCTGCGATCTTTCTAAAACGTGCAAAATTAATATTTCTCGGATACGCGCTAGCCCCACAAACTATTAACTTCGGATGGCACTTCTTGGCTATTGATTCAACTTCATCATAATCGATCATCCCGGTTTCATGATTAACGCCGTATGAAACAAAATTATAAAATCTACCAGAAGAATTTGCTTTTGAACCATGAGTTAAATGGCCGCCTTCGGAAAGAATCATGCCCATAACGGTATCACCATATTCAAGAGCGGCATAATACACAGCTGAATTTGCTTGCGCTCCGGAATGCGGCTGTACATTTGCTGCTTCTGCGCCGAATAATTTTTTTGCGCGCTCAATAGCAAGGCTTTCCGCGACATCGATAAGTTCACATCCACCATAATAACGTTTCGATGGATAACCTTCTGCATATTTATTTGTTAAAACACTGCCGGCGGCCGCTAAAACTGCGCTAGAAACTAAATTTTCAGACGCTATTAATTCAATGTTATTTTGTTGTCTATCGAATTCTTTTTCAATAGCATTCGCTACATGTGGATCCACCAAACGAATGATTTCGATAGAGCTTTTTAAATATTCTATCAATAATTTCTTCTCCTAATTATGTATTTTAGTACACCTAATTAATTATTTTATTATTTTTATGCTGCTTTTTCAATACATTAATTTTAAGAAACATCATTTTTTCAGTTTTTATTATTATTTTATCATTGATAACAGAAGCAATTATCGAGCCGTCTAGTCCCCACCTCAGATTTTTCCAATCCTGAATATTGAGGTAGTGTTATAAATTAAATGAAATCAAAATTTATATCATAGATATTTAGACTTAAATTTATGGTATTAAGGCCTATTCCCACTACTGTTTAACGACCATATTTCGATACTTTTTAATTTATACTATGTTAAATTTTTTCACAATACGTCAGTATTATGAAAAAATTTCCTTATCCAAACCAAAAATTA